>JAPOKD010000577.1 GCA_029977825.1 Planctomycetota bacterium
GCAGGTCTCAGTTCCTGTCAGCAGGTCTCAGTTCCTGTCAGCAGGTCTCAGTTCCTGTCAGCAGGTCTCAGTTCCTGTCAGCAGGTCTCAGTGCAGCGATCAGCTCTCCATCAACCTTGTTCGTTATCGCTCAGTACGGCCATGAATGCTTTTTGGCTGATCTCAACGTTCCCGATCGCCTTCATCCGTTTTTTCCCTTCTTTCTGCTTTTGCAGCAGCTTTCGTTTTCGAGTGATGTCACCACCGTAGCACTTGGCAGTCACGTTCTTGCGCATTGCCGGCACCGTTTCACGGGCGATGACACGGCTGCCAATGGCTGCCTGCACGGCGACTTCGAACATGTGCCGTTCGATTTCAGCTTTCAGTTTTTTAGCGACTGCTCTTCCGCGTCGATCAGCATCTGCCCGGTTGCAAACCACACTCAGGGCATCAACCCGTTTGCCATTGACCATGATATCGAGTCGGCACAGGTCAGCTGCTTCATAGCCCACCATCTCGTAGTCAAGTGTTCCATAGCCCCGTGTGCAACTTTTGATTTTGTCATGCAAGTCGTAGACGACTTCGGCCAGTGGAATGTCATAAGTGATCATGGCTCTCTGTGCACCCAGATATTCCTGTGACTGCTGTATGCCACGACGTTCCTGACATAACTTCATTACTGCGCCAATGAAGTCGGTGGGTACGATCACGCTGCAACGGACAATCGGCTGACGAAACTCTTCCACGTCGCCTGGATCGGGTACGTCCTGAGGTTTGTGGATGCTGATTGTTTCGCCACGCTTGTTTACGATTTCATAAGTCACATTGGGAGCAGTCTGGACAAGATCAATGTCCGCTTCGTTTTCAAGTCGTTGTTGGATGATTTCCATGTGTAGCAATCCCAGGAAACCACAGCGGAAACCAAAGCCGAGTGCGTCACTGGTTTCCGGCTCAAACTCAAAGCTGGGATCGTTGACGGAAAGTCGTTCCAATGCATCACGCAGTTCACTGAAGTCCTGCCCGTCGCTGGGAAACAAACCGCAGTACACCATGCGTTTGGGGCGAGCATAACCAGGCAAGGGATCTGCCGGTGCTTTGCCTGCGATGCTGACCGTATCACCGATATGGACGTCACCCAGACTTTTGATATTGCAAATCAGGTATCCAACCTGCCCTGCTTTCAGTGAATCGCAGGCTTCGCGTTGTGGTACAAACCTGCCGAGTTCGACCACTTCGTGTTGAGTTCCCGCCCTTAGAAATTGAATCTTTTGACCTTTGGTAACGGTGCCCTGCATGATTCGCACATAAGTGATCGCACCCCGGTAGTCGTCATAGTTGGAGTCAAAAACCATCGCCTGAAGAACTGCATCCGGATCACCGGTTGGTGGTGGAACGTGCTCGATGATCGCATCCACCAGAGCATCCACTCCTTCACCGGTCTTTGCGCTGACTCGAACGCAATCGTCAGGATCCGTGCCCAGCGAATTCATCATTTCTTCGGCGACTTCGTCCGGGCGGGCGTGAGTCAGATCGATCTTGTTGATCACGGGTATGATTTGCAATTCATGTTCCATTGCCGCGTAGGCATTGGCTACGGTCTGAGCTTCTACCCCCTGGAACGCATCGACCAGCAGCAAAGCTCCTTCACAACAGGCGAGCGAACGGGAAACCTCGTATTGGAAGTCAACGTGTCCCGGTGTATCGATCAAGTTCAATTCGTAGGTCTTGCCCCCACGTTTGAAATTCATGGCGACAGCACGGGCTTTGATTGTGATTCCCCGCTGTCGCTCTAATTCCAAATCATCCAGTAACTGGTCTTTCATCTCGCGACGTGTGACCGTTCCAGTGTGCTCCAGCAAACGGTCAGCAAGAGTGCTCTTGCCATGATCGATGTGTGCGATGATACAGAAGTTGCGAATGTTTTCTGACATGTGTGGTTTTGCAGATGCAGTATTAAGAGTGCAGTGTTTGTGCGGGCAGTGCCTGTTGCAGGCACCGCGATCGTCCGATGCTCAATCGGCCTGATCTTCTTTCATGGCGTAGCCGGCCACACCCAGATAACCGGCATCGGCTTCGAGCGAGGCAAATTTGATGCTTGTTCCGGCAAAAACGTTGTCGAAGGTACGTGCACGGAAGTCATCGACGATTCCTTGCAGGAAGCGTCTGCCGATCGGGCAGTCACTCCCACCAAAATTCATCGCGCCACCAAGAACAACCGATCCCGGATCGAGCGTGTGGACCAGAGTTGTGACACCGATTCCCAGCCAGCGAGCGGTCTCGTCAACGATTTCCAGAGCCAATGCGTCACCGTCAACTGCTGCCAAGTACACTTTCTTGGCAGTCAGTTCAGTGTCTTGACCGCCCAGCAGTCCGCTGAGGCTACTGTGTTGACCCTCGGTTAGTCTTTGCCGTGTCCGCTGCACAACGCCACTTGCAGAGGCATATGCTTCCAGTTGACCTCGGCCCCCACCCCATGCACAAAGTTGTGCCTGCGGCGAGGAATCTACGACGATGTGGCCGCATTCGCTACCGAAGCTGTTCACTCCGTTGACCAATTCTCCGTCAACAATGATACCCCCGCCAACCCCGGTTCCCAGCGTCAGCAGAACCATGGAGCCATCATCGCGGCCACTGCCCAGCCAGAATTCTCCGTAAGCCGCTGCGTTGGCATCATTGAGAAACGACACTGGGCGTTCCAGCAGGTGCGAGATCACATCGCGAATTGGAAAATTCCACCAACTTGGCAACTGCGGAGGTTCGACCAGTAGACCACCTTGCAAATCCATGGGCCCCGGTGCACCCAGACCGATGCGGGCGACCAGCTTGGTAACCCCGAGTCGCTGTTCGTTAGACCGCACAATCTCAACGATCCGCTTGATTGCCGCGTCGGGACCCTCACTTTCACGGGTCGCAATGCGTTCATAAACAAGTGTTTGGCCGCTGGAATCAACCAGTCCAATCTTGATTCCGGTACCGCCTATATCGATGCCCCAGTAGAAAGGGGCTGTGGCTTGACTTGTTGCGGTGATAACTGGGGTTTCGGCCATGAAGGTGGCTGGGATCGAGTATTTTGGATCTGCTTTCGAAACCGGAGACTCATGCCGTTGGCAACATTCACGCCCACCGCTGCTTTTAGCGACAGACAATCTAAAATGAATGAGGATGCCGGTTGGAGGCTCGGGATTTGCCGCAGGATCAGGTAAAATCGGCTTGACATTGGGTTTGATGCCACAACTTCCCAAGATCGCATCGAGCGGGGTTACCGGCCAAAAACAATGGTCGAATGCAGAATTCAGTCTGGTCTGCTACGGTTGACCAAGTTTGGTGATCAGGGAAATCAGGCACCGGAGTATAGGAGCGGGTAGGATTTGTCACAACGATCATTTTCCCACCATCGGCCAGCAGCTCAGCAGTCCGCGCGTGATTTTACGCGGGACTCGGGCGGTTTGCCTGCAAATGACTCTTCCGAAGGCCACTTCAATCGTGTTGTTTTTCTAACGGCTGGGGCGGCTGGCATGTATTGCGGCAGCTGCATGCATGACAACGCTCTAGCGCGAGAGTTGAGAAATCAGGGCGTCGACTGCCTGCTGCAACCCGTTTACACCCCTATCCGTACCGATGCATTGAGTGTCGCTGACCAGCAAGTGTTCTTCGGTGGGATCCACATCTACTTGCTTCAACGCATGCCATGGCTGAAGCACATGCCGGCGTCAATTCGTCGCATGCTTGATTGGTCACCATTGATAAATCTGGTGACACGAAAATCCCATGCGACTGATGCCAACCAGCTAGGGCAACTGGCCATTTCGATGTTGCAAGGTGCCGCCGGAAGACAATCGCAGGAAGTTGCAAGATTGACGGATTGGCTTGCAGATGAGGTTCGGCCGCAAGCCCTCGTCTTGAGCAATCTCTTGATTGGCGGCGCCCTGCCGGGGATTCGCAAACGTATGCCGGACACTCGTCTGGTTGTGGTGTTGCAGGGGGATGACATTTTTCTCGACCATCTTCCCGATCAGGCTCGCAGTGAGGCGATTCGCCTGTGTCGGGAATTGGTGCCAGTGGTCGATCGATTTGTGGTCAACAGTCAGTTCTATGCAGAAAAGATGGGAGAGATGCTGAGTATCCCTTCCGACCGGTTTGAAATCACTCCGTTGTCCATCGATGTCGCGCCGTTCACCAGCGACGGTGTCGGAGCCCAACAGCAGACCGTACCCCAGAGCACCGCCTCAGATCAGTTTACACGTCCGGTGTCTGATGTGAGTTTCCGCCTTGGCTACATGGCTCGGATTGCGCCTGAAAAAGGGTTTCACCACTTGGTCGATGCATTCATCAGACTTGCATTAAAACCAGA
>JAPOKD010000107.1 GCA_029977825.1 Planctomycetota bacterium
GGAACCATCGGGACTGTAGCTTCCCTCTGCGTCATATCCTTTTGCATGAGTCAGACGCGTGTATGTCCCGTCTGACAATTCCTTGGCATAGATTTCATACTGGTTGTCGTAGTCCCACGCATAGCGGCGTTGCTTTCCACTAGCTCGAAGTTCAATTTCCTGCTTCTGTTTGTCAATTGCCTGAGGGTCATCCTGAGTACTGGCAAACAGAACTCGCTGGCCGGTTGGATGAATCCAGGCACATGTTGTCTTGCCGTGCCCCGGCGAAATCTTTTCGATGTCCCCGGTGTCGAGGTCTGTCACATAAATCTGGTAAAACGGATTCGCCGGATCACGCTCGCTTTGAAAAACCATGCGAGAACCGTCAGCGCTGAAATATCCCTCACCCGCGCGTCTTCCCTCGAATGTCAACTGACGGGTTTTGGTCAGCAGTTTGGATTCGTTTCCGCTATCTGCCTCGTCTGCCGTGTCAACAACTTTTTCGGTCGCGGATCCTTGATCTGTCACTGGTGAGTCACCAGATTCGTCCTGTCCCCAGGCAAGCACCAAGGGGACGAGGGCCGCGAGTACCAATACAGGCAACTGGTAAATGATCGACAAGTTACGCATTCGAGTATCTATTCTTTGACTTGTGACAGTGATGGCCCCGACAAACTGATGCCTCGGAATTCAGAAAGCCTCGGTTCGTGAATTCGAGCCGCCGCGTAGTCAGGATTGTTCAAAATTCCTACGCTCGAATCAGTGGTTGGATCGAACGCAGGCAGGTTTGGCCGCACAATGCGGACATCCGCAAGACCCGTGGCTTCAATCTTACCGCGCGGGGGCCTCGTGGGTAACGAGCCCGTGAGCACCGCGCAGACAAATCAACCCATCGCTCCAACGAGCAAACAACTCAATCCGCTCATCTTCCTTCTCAAAAAACCGCACCGTGTTCAATTTGTGGCGAATATCGTCCTTTACGAGACCAAAAACTTCTCGGTATTCCGCCTCGGGATCGACGCCCTCGTGCTCTTCTTCCGGCCTCACGCGGACCGTGGCGTCAAATCGGAAAACCTGCAGCCAGCCAGGGCGTTGTACGGCCACTAGGCGTACGTTCCGCAATCGAGCAGTGCCCCCGAAAAAACCGTTCTGCGTCAGGTGCTTACGTATCGCAGTTTCCATCTCGTGATCACCACACCAGTCCTCCCACCGCTTACGAAGATGTTTAATGAATGCCAACATGGATCAACCTTCTCGATGTACCAGACCTGCTCCCACACGCTTGTATTCTACTTGTCCGCAAAGACCCTGATTCTGATCACGGGAATCCGAGAAAGCAGCACTGCCAACGCTGAGAATAGCCCCCGATGATCGGTAGCCGCTAACCTTAACGGCAAAAATCCCGTTTCATGCGGGACAAGTACCAAAGCCGGAATGATTGCCAATCCAATAGCACCTAGCCTCGGACCGACACTTTCCAGGCTTGTGATTTTCATCTGGGTGACTGTGCCGGCAGGAGACTGTGCCGGCAGGAGACGCTGAACCCAACACAACTTCCGATGCTTCAGATCGGTGTTTTAATCAATGTCTTAAAGTCAGCGGGATGATGCCGAATCACCTATTTGTTAGGCAAATCAAAATCACCGCTCAGGTCTCGCCAGACACAGTGAATATGATTGGCGGGGTTCCCCGCAGCGTCAGCCTGAGTATTGGCCAATTCAATGAGGAATCGTCGACCACGAACTCGATAGTAGTGCCCGATTCCTGGTTCAGTGGCTCCCGCCCAAGCAAAGTGCACATCTTCCCAACCGTCTTCTGTAATCAATTCGCGGCGTTGCCTTGCAACATCCTCGGTAACGGCGTTGACATACGTGGCAACCAAATTCTTCAAGAGAGCCTTTTGCTTTGTGTTCAGTTCTGACTGCGTGATGCCCTCTGGCTCACCAACAGTCGCCTGGGCCTCGCCAGCAAAACGAATTTCCTTCAGAGCCTTTGGACTAATGATGGCAACCTTACTTTGTGCATCATTGAGAGAATTCACAAGTTCGAATGCGAGATCCTCTTCCTCACGCAAGACACGCGTTCCCTTACCCAGGGGCCCCGATACATCGTTCATGATCGTGCCGGGGTTAGCTGCGAAGAACTGTGGGGTACTGTCAACGATCTCACCACCACGGCAGGAGAAATTCAATGAGAGGTGGTGACCCTCAAAACTCAGAGCCCATGCATCTGTACTGCTGGGTGTGCCGAAAATGGTTACGTAATATTTGTCGGGGTCACGAGCCCAATTTCTTTTCTCACCTTCAAGCTCACGGAGAACGGCTTCCAATTGCATGATTTTGCTGGTCTTGTCGTAACCAGCTTCGCTCAATGCTGCCCGAACCAACCGAAGAGCAGCGGTTCGCTGCGCGGCATTCATGTCACTAAGAACGAGACCTTTACGAGTCTTCTTGGGGATGAAATGCCAGTCCACACGTTTCGGAGAGTCGTAAGCCATCACGGCGGCAGATTTTTGATCCGCATCCAGTGTCGATAAAAATGAGTCTGCAAACTTCTGCAGTTGCTTACCGGAGGAATCAGCAACATTCCAGCCAGCAAGGGCGAACAAGGCGAGGAGAGCAGAAGCACACAGGGAGGTACGAACGACACGCATGACTTGAAAATCCCAAAGGAAGACAATTTACTGGAAGACGATTGGGTAATTACCTGATTTAAAAACTGCTGCCAATCACCCGGTGGGTCCAGAATTCTAGTCGAACGATGCTCGATGAGAGTATGGACCGTCAGTTTTCTTCTCGATTTCGCGGAAATCGGCCCTGCACAGGAAAAGCGGATGAGGTGAGATGAAGACAGCAACGCCGCGATTTCACACGGGCTTAGGCAAAGAATAGCCAACGAAGCCCGCAAAGCGCCGATGATTTCGCATCGATTCTGGAGCAACTCACTGCAGCGGAAAGCCACCCCAGAGGATGAGGATGTTACGATTTCTCAAACAGCCATTACTGGACGGAAGCGACAAGGGACTGCAGTCATTTACCGACTAGAGTTTCGCGCGACCCCGATTCACCCCGCATCAACCGACACCCTGTAGCTCCCGACACCAGCTCCTGACACCCCGTCGTTTCTGACAATCTTCGTTCCAGACAGTGGACTTCCTTCTATTCTCCGCCCCTTTTTTTCCCCCAAGCAACACAAAAATGGACAGGACTCCCGAACCAGACACTTTCAGCCCCGGCGATGAGGCTGCCGAATACCATGCCATGGACCACTCCGAGGTCAATCGACAATTCGTGGACGAGTTACTCGAAGGACCAACTGGCCCATTAGTGGTCGATCTTGGCTGCGGCCCAGCAGGGATTCCAATCGAACTTTGCCAAAGATCTAACGATTACGAAGTGATCGCAACTGATGGTGAGGTTGAAATGCTCGAAATCGCCAAACAGGAGATCGATATCGCAGGATGCCTTGGCCGCATCTCACTTAGCCACGTTGCAGTCGAGTCGATGGATCAATTCGAGGACGGAATGGCGGACACGGTAATAAGCAACAGTTTGCTACACCATCTAGAGGAACCCCGAGTTGGACTGGAAACAGCAGTTCGCCTGACTCGAGCAGGCGGCCGCATTTTCATTCGGGATTTGGCGCGGCCTGAGACAGCAGCAGAAATCGAAGCCATGGTCCAAACCTACAGCGGCAGCGAAAGCGAGAATGGTCAGCAACTATTCCGCCAGTCCCTTCACGCTGCGCTTACGTTGAACGAGATCCGCGTCCTTGCGAGGGGTCTTGGCATCCCGGAAGATCACGTTCAAATGTCGAGTGACCGGCACTGGACGATCGACTGGTGTCGACCAATCTGATGGTTCTCGTCAACCAAGAGGGCGAGAGAGCTTATCAAAACGCAAAACAAAAAAACGCACCTGGTGTGATTCATGCGCAACTATCTGCAACTACTCGACGAAGTTCTCAACCACGGCATTGATCGGGATGACCGGACCGGCGTGGGAACGCGTGGTCTATTCGGTAGGCAAATGCGATTCGACCTATCCCAAGGTTTCCCGCTGCTGACCACGAAAAAGGTCCATATCCGGTCGGTTATCTATGAGTTGCTGTGGTTCCTCAAAGGAGACACCAACATCAAGTGGCTTACCGAGAACGGCGTCACTATATGGGACGAGTGGGCTGATGAGGACGGTAACCTCGGACCGGTATACGGTCATCAATGGCGTTCATGGCAGAGTCCTGACGGCACAACCATCGATCAAATCGCCCATATCGAGAACGAGATCCGAACCAACCCGAAATCACGGCGACTGATTGTATCGGCGTGGAATGTGGCCGATGTTGCTGACATGGCGCTGCCCCCGTGTCATTTGCTATTTCAGTTCTACGTCGCAGGAGATCGGTTATCCTGCCAACTTTATCAACGCAGTGCAGATCTGTTCCTCGGCGTCCCCTTCAACATCGCGAGCTACGCGCTGCTGACAATGATGATGGCCAAGGTCACTGGACTGCAGCCGGGTGAGTTTGTGCACACGCTGGGGGATGTACACTTGTACAAAAACCACTTTGATCAGGCCCGCGAACAACTTGCAAGGCACCCCCGACCACTCCCCAAGATGCAAATCAACTCGACACCCGACTCGGTGAGCGAATTCGCCTTCGAAGACTTCACTCTCATCGGGTATGACCCTCACCCCCACATCAAGGCTCCGGTGGCCGTTTGACCAATAAAAGCAATCATTCCAGTGATCAAACTGGGGTCACGGCAGTCGTGGCAATGACGCCAACGGGTGTGATTGGACTCGACGGAGACATGCCGTGGCGGTTGAGCAGCGACCTGCGCCGCTTCAAACGGCTAACCATGGGAGGGGTTCTGGTCATGGGACGTCGAACTTATGACTCGATCGGCCGCCCGCTTCCCGGTCGGCGGACAATTGTCGTCACACGGAACCCGGATTGGTCGTCTGAGGGGGTCGATTCGGCCTTGTGCCCCGAAAAAGCGTTGGAAATCGCAGGGCAGGACCGTTGTTTTGTGGTCGGTGGTGCAGAAATTTACCGACAAATGTTACCTCATTGCCATGAATTATGGCTGACGAGAGTCTGGTCAACCGTGGAAGGGGACACAAAATTGTCGATTGACCTATCGCAGTTCAGAGTCATCGAACAAACTCGTGTCCCGGCAAGTACGCGGGACGACGTCCCAACCGAGTTTCTCAGAATGATTCGGCAAAATTCTTGCAAAAAATGATGGCCTGTCCCCATTGAGCAAATAGGGGGCCGGTCGGTATATTTCGGGACTACTCAGTCGAACAAGCTGCGATTTTCGCCGCTCAGACTCGGTTTACCCTTGCCCTGCATCAACATTAGACCTTTCACCGGAGTCCGGTTATGCCCCGCTTGATGGGCGTCGATATCCCCAACGACAAACAAATTCAATACTCTCTCACCTATCTTTATGGCATTGGCTTGCACAGTGCTCGGGAGGTCTGTGAGAAATTGGGAATTGACCCCGCGAGGACGGCAAGCGAAATCCAAGAGGATGAGCTGGGTCGAATTGCAGCATTGCTGGAACGTGATTACACGGTTGAGGGTCCACTTCGCCGTCAATTGGCCCAGAATGTCGGGCGTTTACGCGAGATCAAAGCCTATCGCGGACTTCGCCACCGCAACGGCTTGCCCGTTCGGGGACAGCGAACCAAAACAAATGCCCGCACACGGAAAGGCCCGCGAAAGACCGTTGCCGGCAAGAAAGGCGTCAAGGACTTGCGCTAGCCCGTGACTCCCTTTGTATTCCTAATCCGCATTCCAATTTTTCAAGAGATTCTTTGCCGTGGCAAAGTCCAATAAAAAGAAACGTGTTCGCCGCAATGTCTCCAACGGCATTGCGCACATTCACGCAACCTTCAACAACACCACCGTGACCATCACTGACCCCAAAGGCGACACGCTTTGCTGGGCCAGCGCAGGTACAAGTGGCTTCAAAGGAAGTCGCAAAAGCACTCCTTTTGCTGGTCAGTGTGCTGCACAGCAGGCTGCAGAGAAGGCCACCAAGTTCGGCATGCGGGACGTCGAAGTTCGCGTGAAGGGACCAGGATCCGGACGCGAGAGCGCGATCACTTCGCTGCAGGCGGCAGGCTTGAATGTGAAGTTGATTGAAGACGTCACTCCAATTCCCCATAACGGTTGCCGTCCTCGCAAGAAGCGTCGCGTCTAGCTCGCATTCGCCCCCATCAGGGCGAACCCGTTAAGTAAAACAGTTCATCATTCGTTCCGTTTGATGAAGGGTATGAACACCCACTAAACCCAGCAGCTTCACCTCCCACATCTGTTCTTCAGAACTGAGGTAATCATCACGATGCATATTCGTTGGCGTGGCATGGAACTTCCTAGTGCCTTGGAAGTCGACCGCGATACACTTACCGAAACTTATGGCAAATTTTCTGCAGAACCATTCGAGCGTGGTTTTGGTGCAAGCGTTGGCAACAGTCTCCGTCGCGTGCTGCTGAGCAGCCTGATGGGTAGCGCTGTAACGCAAATCAAGATTCGCGGAGCTCAACACGAGTTCACGACGATTCCTGGCGTTCTCGAAGACGTCACAGAAATCGTCTTGAATGTGAAGAGCATCGTCGTTCGAAATCACAGTGAAGCCACCCGTGTCATCACGGTCGAGAGCGACAAGGCAGGAGTCATCACCGGTGCCGATGTCCAAACGGACTCGGACGTAGAAGTGATCAATAAGGATCACGTCATCGCAACACTCACTGACGATGTTCCATTCATGATGGAAATGGTCGTCGAGAATGGCCGTGGCTACGTCCCAAGCACGGAACACAGCACGGTTGACCATGAGATTGGCATCATCCCCGTTGACGCCGTCTACAGTCCAATCACGCGAGTTCGCTACGAAGTTGAAGAAACCCGTGTCGGGCAGAAAACCAACTATGACAAACTGAATCTGGAAATCTGGACCGATGGTTCAGTCAATCCTGAAATGGCTTTGGTGGAATCGGCAAAGATCCTGCGAAAGCACCTCAATCCATTCGTGCAGTATCGCGAACTCGGACCGAGTATTTTCTCGGCCGCTCGCGGTGGTGCTGGATCGCCTGAAGCCCAGCTGGAAGCGAAGCTGAACATGACACTTGCTGACCTAAGATTGTCAGTTCGTGCCAACAATTGCTTGGAGAGCGAAAACATCCAGACCGTACGCGACTTGGTTCAAAGAACTGAAGACACATTATTGGAAGTACGCAATTTCGGCGATACAACCTTGAATGAGGTTCGCGAAAAGCTTTCACAGTACGGTTTACACCTCGGAATGCGAGTTCCCAACCAACCACTCTTCTAGAGAACGGTTAGCGAATCGCAGTCACCCGGTTCTTTAACGACACAATTTTCCTTTACGACATAATTTGACGGACTTGATGCCATGCGTCACCGAAGACGAGGCCGCACCCTGGGACGAAGCCCGAGCCATCGCAAAGCGATGCTCAAGAACCTTGCGAGCGCGCTATTTTTGACCGAACGAGACGCAAGCCTCGATGAGAATGCACCCAAGGTAGCTGGTCGTATCACGACCACTCTGCACAAGGCGAAGGAGGTACGTCCTCTCGTTGAGAAGTGCATCACGATTGCCAAGAAAAGCATTCCCTCCGCGGAGGCTGCCGAACAGCTGAATACATCAGCAGAACGGGGCAGCGACGAGTGGAAGAAATGGCGTCAAAGCGACGAGTGGCAGAAATGGGCCACCGCACGAGCACCGGTTGTCGCCGCGCGGCGGCGAGTTATCCAGCTGATTGGTGACAAGGAAGCCGCGAAGATATTGTTTGACTCGATTGCTGAGCGTTACGTGGATCGCCCAGGGGGTTATACCCGTATCCTGAGGCTGGCAACTCCTCGCCTCGGGGACGCTGGCCAACGAGCCATTCTGGAACTGGTCGGAAAGCATGACCGCGAAAACGTGGCTGCCGAAAAGCCTGCTTTCGATGACGAAGAAGCAAATGAGGAAGACGAAGCAGAGCCAACTGCGACAGCCGCAGCTTCCGAGGAAGCTGGTGACGAATAGGCTTTCTGCCTGAATGTCAGACCAAAAATTGAACGAAAGGCACGTGTTAACACGTGTCTTTTTTCATGAGCACATCAGGCCAACAAAGCAACGTCGACAACCCGCTGCGGCACCACATTGATCACTTGCTTGGCAGAATCACCTAGGACCGCATCCCCTGTGCCATCCGCCACGCCTGAATCTGCTTGTCCATGCCAGCAGCAGCAGTCAGCTCGGCCCATTGCTCTGCCACCTGGTCCAAAGCCTTCTGTGCCGTGACTTCGCCACCCAGAGCGCTGCGCACCTCCTGATCCAAAGCGATCAGGTAATCGGGTGCATCATTCAACTGGGGACATGCCGCGGTCAAAGGTGCCTGCAGCTGATTTGCCAGCCAATCATCGTAGCTGGCTGAAGCCCCCGTGGCTGACTCAACACTCCGCGGATCAGTCATGCCAGCGACCTGACCACGCACAGCTCGACTGCCTTCCCCTCCGCACAACCATTCAATGAAGCGTCTGGACGCAGTGGTCTGCCGACAACTCGCAGATAGCGAGACGACCGGCGAGAAAGGGTCAAGCACTACCTTGGAAAGATTCACAACGCCCGGAAGAGCAGACACGTTCACGTTAGCTGTGCCAAGCGACCTGCGGGCCGGAAATCCGATCCCACCCTGCAGCTGCCCCTCACCAACCATGGTCCAAATCTGATCGGGTGTCTGATCTTTTTTCAAATAGCGGTCGTTAGTCCGCATCATCAATTCAAGCGAATTCACGTATGGCTCGGTGTTGACCAGCGGCTTCAGGTCTTTTCGGTCAAACAACCAGTCCTTAATGCCGCTGCAGCGCCACAGGAACATCGTTCCCGCCCACCCGGCGGCTGTTGGCTCTGCAGCCGAACCTTCCCACTGAATTTTCACAAGCCGGTCGTAATCTTCCCATGTCTCAAGTGGATCGACTTTGGACTGCGCCACGACCGCAGGCAAGGCACAGCCAAGCGGTAAGGCATAGACAGCCCCGCCATAGCGCGCCGCACCATTACGAGCTGCTGGCAGTAACGAGCCGACCCCCACTTCGATTCGCTTTACTTCATCAGCGGTCATCTCAACCACTGCCTCGGCGCGAGATACCTCACCCACAAGCACGAGGGGATAGATCACCACATCAGCTTTTTTCGCTCCAGCCAAAACGGCATCGGCAAGGCTTGCTGGATCAGCTCTGCTGAGTGCCAGCACATCGATCTGTATCTCCTGCTCCGACACCGCCTGCCAGCCCCTCGTAATGACATTGTCATCATCCTTTTCCACTACCGCCAAAACCCGTAACGGCACATCATTTCTCGGGCTCGACGAGGGGATCACGTCTGGTTCTTGCTTGCTGCAGCCCATTTCAAGACTGCCGACAACAGCGACGGCTCCGACCATGAATCGGCGTCGGTCCGAGAGGAAATCAGCTGGGGTCACAAGTCGTGCTCATTGTGGGAGGGGAATCACGTCGGGAATCAATTGATTTGGGTAACAACGCCGGCAATCTTGTGCCGTGAGGGTTAAGTCCAGCGTTGCTACGCACTATAGTGGCCCGAAGTTCACACAGTCTTTCGCAGAACGAGGCAGGAGAAACAGAGCGATGAGTTGCTACCTAGGCATAGATATCGGTACCAGCGGAACCAAGACACTCGCGATTGACGTCTCGGGCAACGTTCTTGCGGAATCAGTGGCCGAGTATCCCATCCACCAACCCCGACCGGGCTGGACGGAACAGGACCCCGAAGACTGGTGGAAAGCGACCGTCAAAACAGTCCGCGCAGTCATTCGCAAAGCCAATCTTAAACCAGACTCAGTGAAGGCTATTGGCTTGAGCGGACAAATGCATGGATCCGTTTTTCTTGACAAAAAAGGTCAAGTCATCCGCAATGCTTTGCTATGGAACGATCAAAGAACAGCCGCAGAGTGTGAGCAAATTACAACGGCGGCTGGTGGTCGCAAGAACTTGATCAAGATGGTAGCCAACCCAGCATTAACCGGCTTTCAAGCGCCAAAGATACTCTGGCTTCGCAACAAGGAAAAAAGACACTTCGACAAACTCGCAAAGGTTCTCCTTCCAAAAGATGACATCCGGCGACGTTTAACGGGTGATTTCGTCACAGAAGTAAGTGACGCCAGCGGAACGCTGCTACTGGACGTTGTGAAACGCAGATGGTCCAAACGCCTACTTGGCAAGCTTGAACTGGATGAACAAATTTTACCTCGCGTGGTCGAGAGCGATGAAGTCACCGGCACGCTTACGGAGGAAGCAGCCAAGAAGCTTGGATTAACGACAAAGTGCAAAGTGGTCGGTGGGGCAGGGGACTGCGCCGCAGGTGCCGTAGGCAATGGCGTTGTACGCAAAGGGATCCTTAGTACTTCGATTGGAACCAGTGGCGTGATGTTCGTCCACAGCGATGAACCGCAATACGATGCAACAGGCAGGCTTCATACATTTTGCCACGCGGTGAACGGCAAATGGCACATGATGGGTGTGAACCTGACAAGCGGTGGCTCACTTCAATGGTGGGTTGATTCTATTCTTCAGGGGCTAACCGGAATTACTTCAAAGAATCGCTATGCAGCGGCGACGGCTGAAGCAGCTGCAATTGCCGCTGGGAGTGATGGGTTACTGTTTCTGCCCTATCTCAATGGCGAGAGAACACCCCACGCGGACCCCAACGCGAGAGGCAGCTTCGTGGGAATGAATCCCACCCATACTCGCGGCCATATGACCCGTAGTGTGATGGAAGGTGTCACGTACGCACTTCGCGACAGCCTCGACATCATTCAAGCTCTTGACGTTCCTGTGCGTCAAATCCGAGCGTCGGGAGGCGGCAGCAAAAATCCCATGTGGCGTCAGATGCAAGCAGATGTGTTTGGAAAAAAAATCACCACGCTGGAAGTTGAACAGGGTCCGGCTTTCGGAGTTGCCCTACTTGCGGCTGTTGGCGATGGAGCATATCGATCGATTGAATCTGCCTGCAAAGCAACGATAAAAATTGCGGAAGAAACGCCTGCGAATCGAGTTGCAACAAAACAGTACAATCAGCTGTTCCCGATTTACAGAGAACTTTATGGCCAACTAAAGGACTCCATGACCAGGATCGCTGAATACCAAAGCTCGCAAAGCTAACAGCAAATCAACACACACTGACTGTCCTGCGTTGACGGTAACCCACAGCATGCCACAGACTGCCCATGCCAAATAAACCATGCCAAAAAAACTCGACGCTCCCCCCGCCACTTACTGGACCCCACGAAATGCAACGCCTAATCGTGATACTTTTATGTGCTACTGCTGTCAC
>JAPOKD010000757.1 GCA_029977825.1 Planctomycetota bacterium
GGATGCATCTATGGACAAAAGCGACCACCTAGCATTCTGCTCCTTTCTTACCAAGAATTTTCCTTTAGTGAACGAGCATCCTGATGTGGCTGGTTTACTCAGGGATCCTTATATTCTTCGTAACTTAGGGGCTGCGATGGCAAGCTCTTTTCACGATGAAGGAATTACGAAAGTCATTGCTCCAGAAGCAAGGGGCCCCGTGCTGGGAGCTCTCGTGGCGACATGTTTGAAGGCAGGGTTAGTGCTTGTCCGGAAAGAAGGAAGAAATCATCCCGGAGCTGACCAAACTATTACATCGGAACAAACGTGGACTGGTGAAAGGATACGTTTTCTTACTCGATCATTTGATCTGGATGAGAGTGACCGAATTTTAGTTGTGGATGATTGGGCCACAACCGGTAATACGATTCGTGTAGCGAAGAAATTTATTGATGAGATCGGAGCAACCTATATTGGTTCTTCAGTCATAGTGAATAAGTCAGATACTCAAATGCTTGAAGCGTTGAATGTTGCATGCTTGGTCAACTTTGACGATCTTGTTTAGCTGAAGTTGTTTCCTCTTATAAGCGATTTTTTTTGAGAGTAGTTGTATGTTGCGACACCTATGAGATGTTTCAAGGCTGCTTTGCCAAACTCTTTGCTATCTGTTCCAGTAGGGCTAGATAGCTCTACAAGATTATTTTCATCAATTTCTTTCACGTACTTGATCAGAATTGTTTTTTTGTGTGGGTGTCTGATCGCCACGATGTCGTCTTTGTGACACTCGGTTGTAGGCCGGATAAAGACGATGTCTTTGGGTTCGAGTACGGGCGTCATGCTTGTGCCGGCGACTCGGAACAATTTACGTTTTCGTGACGCTAAAGCTATAAGTTCTTTGAGAACCGTTGGGATCAACTTGCTTCGTAGTACGTTACTTCTCTGCTTTTGCTTTCCCAGAACATGTTATGGATTTTCTCGCATGCGGCCATAAGTTCATCGGCTGCTTCCACAGAGACATGTTGCTTTGTTTCTGAACAGGCTTTCGCTGCGTTCCAGAAAACTTCGTGAAGGTCAGGGTACGCCTCAAGATGTACAGGTTTGAAGTAGTCGGTCCATAGAACAAGTAATTCGTGTTTGGCGAGTTCGGCTTGTTCTTCTTTAATAGCGACATATCTTCCCACGGTGTTGAGGTATGAAGCTACGGCTTGAGTATCGCCTGGCTCTGGTGGGGTAAGGTCAAGTATTTTTTTGGTCATTGACCGAACAGCTTCAGCTGCGATTCGTGCTGATGCTGGGTCATATACTCCGCACGGTCCGTCGCAGTGAGCTTCAGCTACGGGCAGTTCGTTGAGTCCGAATAGTTTTGAAAGGGTGTTTTCTTCCATGTGAAGATATCTCCTGGTGTTTGGTGTTGTCATCAATGTATCAATAGCAGGGAGTAGAGTCCAACAAATGTGACCTGTTCAATTCAATTTTCCTATGAAATTATGATTTGACACTTGAGTTGTTCCTTGAAAGGTTCTTCTAATGAGTTTCGCGCTGTTGTTCTCAGCTTTTGGGTACGGGCTACGCCATGGTTTTGACTGGGACCACATCGCAGCACTGACGGATATTTCGTCTGTGGAGAAGAGCAAAAAACGTGCGTTCCTTTTATCGAGTTTCTACGCTTTGGGGCATGCCGCGGTTGTGATGGTTTTAGGGGTAGCCATCATTCTTGCCGATTTCACTGTGCCCGAAAGTGTGGATACAACTCTCATGTATTTCATTGGATTCTCACTTATAGCTCTTGGGGTTTGGGTTCTCACGGGCATTTTCTTTCAAGGAAGTAATTTCAGGTTGAAGAGTAGGTGGATGTTAATCCGTGATGGATTATTTAAGGGGATGAAAAGAATCCGGCGAACACCCAGGGGACGCAGTATCAGCCTTAAGCATTCACATGGTCATCACCACGACAGTGATGTCGAACTGCATGAGCACTCCCATGAGTCCGGATCAAGCGACTCAAAGCATCATCATGTGCACAAGCATGAGCTTTTGCTTGATCAGGAATCTCTGAGTAGTCCGACAGCGGTTGGTGTTGGTGTGTTGCATGGTATTGGGGTTGAGACCCCGACCCAGATCGCTATTTTTGTTGCGACAACGCAGGCAACGGGGAAAGCCGGTGGGTTGCTTATTCTTGTATTTTGGGTTGTTGGTCTTATTCTCGCGAACTCAGCGATAGCCCTGCTGTCTATTGGTGCGAATGATTGGCTTCGTACACATACAGTGTTTTATAGAGTCTTAGCAGCAATCATAGGCATTGTCAGCATAATCGTGGGGATCCTTGTCCTCATTGAGAAAGACGGAATATTACCTGCCTTCTAAGCGCTCAGTGACTTGTTGCGGTGTTGGTAATGAGCTTTGCGCCCCAGCGACAAGTGTTGTTGCAGCACCTACACGCACAGCTTCTTCAACCGAGGCTATAAGATCTTTACCTTGTGAAAGCCCACCTGCAAGCGCCGCACAAAATGCGTCGCCAGCACCTGTGGTGTCAACTGGTGTAACAACGGGTGCTGGGACATGCATGACATCATTGTTTGCAATGACAACTGCCCCATTAGCTCCAAGAGTTACGACAACGGAGGCGCATGGAAGCGTTTGAGCCGCTGAGATTGCCTTATCCACGGAATCTATTGGACCTGTTCCAGCTAGGAGAGATAATTCAGTTTGATTAGGGACGAGCACATCAACGACATCTAAGAGTTCAAGCGGGACGATTTCCTCTGGGGCAGGAGCAGGGTTCCACACAAAGATTCCTGATGTGCTTCGACCAGTTGCTACCACTGTCTCTATCGGTATCTCAGACTGTGTAAGAACGACGGTTGCAGTGTCAAGAAATGAAATGTTCTCTACATCATCAGGTGTGAGTCGCGCGTTCGCTCCTGGGCTGACAACGATGGAATTATCTCCATCTGCTTGAACCGCAATCAAGGCTATTCCAGAAGGCACGTCATCTGTCTCAAACAAAAATGAGGTATCTACATCATCTTCTTGTAAGCATTGTTTGAGAAATTTTCCGTTGTCGTCATCCCCAATGCGTCCGATAAACGCTGCCGAATATCCCAAACGAGATGTTGCTACTGCTTGGTTGGCGCCTTTCCCACCAGGAATCTGTGCAAGGTCTCCACCCAACACTGTTTGCCCTACCAGAGGAATAGCGTCAACAGTGACTACGAGATCAAGATTGCATGATCCAACTACTGCAACATCTAGAGACATGGTCAGATTCTCTCACATGTGCCGTCAGTAGACCAATAGCATTCCCGCATCATCCGTACACTCCAAGTAGCTTTCCTGTTAACCCTATTGCGGCGACAATCATGAAGATTCGTATTACCCGCTCCCCGCCTTTCACGGCTATGCGGGCTCCTACCCAACCACCAAGTGAAAGCCCGATCGTTAGGATGATGGCCGGCCACCATCTCACCTTTCCC
>JAPOKD010000489.1 GCA_029977825.1 Planctomycetota bacterium
CGTGTCAGCAATCGCACCTCTGGTACAGTCGCCTCTGCAACCACTCCAAAGAAACGCGGCGGTGGGCCCAGTTGCTCAAGTTCTTTTTCAATCAGCTTCCGCTGTTTCTTGATATCGACAAGTCGTTGGCGTGATTGCTCCGTCAGCATTGGTGGAGCCGACACCTTGATCTGTGGATCACCAAATCCAATTTGATCCATTCCGTATCCATTACCACCATCGGTCGAAACAAGCGTCAGAAAACGAGTCGACGGTGGCAATTGAACATCGATTTCCTGCAAACCATCGGCTCGCTTCAACTTGCGAAAATCGGCGACTTTGTGACCATCCACGAATACCCAAGCATCAGCAAAATTGGCCCCCACCGCGCCAAAGTACCCGACACGAGTAGTGAAACGTAGCGTTTGGAGTTCGCTTTCAGTCTGTGATTCAGATTCTGGCAGGACACCGACGGAACGGTTCGTCACCAAGGCACTCCGAATGGCCGCAACATCAAATGTGATTCCAGCATTCGCATGCAGTCCCAGCAGACTATGACCGTCCTTCGTAAAGTCAATTCCGTCCAGTTCTGACGAATGCTGACTGGCCACCGGCCCATTACGAATCATGTCCCACGCCTTACCCGACGTCTTCGGGAGACCGGTGATGGTGAGAGCCGTAGAGCTGACTGGAATGCTAACCTCACCGTCTTCCCCGTCCGGCACAAACACCCCATCGACGAACTCAAACGCTGAAGGCGAGAATTTGTTGGTCACTACGTTGCCAAGGCTGCCAAAATCGCGTGTTTGCACCTTGGCATTTCGTGGATCAATCGCATTGCGAAAGACACCAGTGCCAAGTCCATTACCGCCACCAACGACATCAGCAAGATTTAATCCTTCACCTTCGAGTCGGCTTTTTTCAAAATCAAGCTTGTTACGGCGCTCGAGCAACTTCTTCTTCTGCACGTCGTAGCGTTTGAGGGCATCATCACTGACCACCCGATCCTGACGTTTGACTCCCGCAAACACGGCTTGCAGCTGGTAGTATTCCTGTTGTGAAATCGGGTCGAGTTTGTGGTCGTGACACCTCGCACAATTGACAGTCATTGCCATGGTTGACGTCATTACCTGAGTTGCCATGTCGTCAAGATCAAGAGACCTCGCAGATCGGCGAAGCACCGGGCTCTTAGTCTCAACTTGTCCGACAAAATCCCACGGGCCGGCCGCTAAAAATCCAGTCGCGATCACCGCCTGTTCGTTGTCTGGCCAAAGCACATCACCCGCAAGCTGCTCCTGCAGGAAGCGATCATAAGGCTTGTCTTCATTCAGTGCCCGAATTACATAATCACGATAACGCCACGCATTGTCTCGCCGTTTGTCGCGTTCGAAGCCGTGGGTGTCAGCGTAGTGAGCAAGGTCCAGCCAATGCTGCGCAAAACGTTCACCGAAATGCGGCGATTCCAACATCCGATCAACGAGTTTCTCATAAGCCTTTGGGTCAGTATCCTTTACAAATGCTTCGACCGCTTCCGGCGTGGGCGGCAGCCCATGAAGATCGAAAGACAAGCGACGAATCAGAGTTTGGCGATCGGCCCTCGGACTCATCTGCAGATTGTGCTCCCTCAGTTTCTTGAGAATGAAGTGATCAATCTTGGTGCTGGCAATCTTGGTGCTGGCAATCTTGGTGCTGGCAATCTTTGCACCCTCAGTTTTCAGCGGCTGGTAAGCCCACCATGTTGCATCCGCCTTCGCTTTCTCCTTGACAACAATATCAGCAGGCCACTTGGCACCCTCGCGGATCCATTGCCGCAGCAAGTCCACTTCCAAGTCAGAAAGTGGTTTGGCGTCTTTCGGCATCGCTGGTGGCTCACCATTCTGGGATATAACCAATTCGATCAGGTAGCTGTTCTCCGCATCTCGGGCAATGACATGGCTGTTGGACTTGAGGTCATCGAAGGTCGCTAGCGACACGTCGCCTTTGCTGCTGGAAGCCGAATGACAGCGAACGCAATGATTGGCAAAGATTGGTGCAATCTGTTTTTCAAAATCAACCGACGCACCATCAGCTCGAACCACCGCGAATATCAACACTAGAATGAACAGTTGGGTACACCTGCAGCCTGTCATGGCAGCACCTCTTTCTCCAACCGCGAAAGTACAACTTGCATGTGCTCGCGCATCACCCTTGCAGCTGAGTCCGCGTCATGATCCGCGATGGCGGACACAATCTCGCGATGAAGCCGACGACCAAGCTTGTTCTCCCGTGGGGACGGCGTGGTACGTACCATCTGGGTTAGAACAAACTGGTAAATCACCTCGATCATATTTTGCATCAGCGGATTCCCCGCGATGTCGATCAACCTGCGATGAAAACGGAAATCCAGTTCCAATGATTCGGCGTATGGCAAATCCTGATCGTCCAGCTGATCCAAAATGGAGGCAAGCTCAGCTACGTCATCCTCAGTGGCCAGCTCCGCAGCCTGTCGCACGGCCTGCACTTCGATTGCCATTCTCAACTCAGCATAAGAGCGGAGTTCCTGTGGCGAAATGGTCACCGCAGACCGCAACAGACGCACACAATTGGCCAGACTGGTCCGATCCCCGACAAAGGTGCCGCGGCCGCGCTGTATATCAACCAGCCCCATGCTCTGCAATCGCGCCAACGCCTCTCTCAGCACCGGCCTGCTCACCTTGAGCTGCTCGACCCACTCATGCTCACCAGGCAGCCGCTGCCCCGAAGACAAGTCCTGCTCTTTGATGGCACATGCGATCCGTTCGACCACCAAGTCCGCCGTCGTCTGCCGCTCAATTGCCTCAATGCGCATCACTTTACCTCAATATCCACGTGTCAACATGTCAGACATCTTAGCAGGCGTGATATCGAACCTCAAACAACTTTCCTCAAATTCAATTAATGATGGCAATCGTACTTATCGGCCACCAAAATCAGCGACTGCCGCCAGTTAACAACGCTGAGCCGGCAACAGGAATGTGCGAACCCCGTTGCGGTCAACCTCAAGCGGTGGTGCATTTAGAATCAACGGTCCGGTGTAGTGCATCGCCAACTCCACCGCCGTCCAGGATCTGCCATCATCGGCGGTGAAGGCTGCAACGAGTTGCGACTCCTCACTGTTCCGCTGCTGAATGGGACACCTCATCGCGAAGCACCAAATTACTGCCTGCCCTTTCACACGATAGAGAACAGGGTTCGCATAAGTGAACTGCAAATCACCCTGAAAGAAACGGTGGTCAAAGACTGTTACAGGCTCGCTCCAGCTTATCCCATCATCATTCGACACGAGCACATGGATATCTCCCATATCCTTTTTTCCGTCAAGCATGCTGCCATATGCTACAAGCAGGTGTTTTTTCTTTACGCCTTGCGTACTAACTGGTTGCCAGACCCTCCAAGCCTGCGGGTGCTGCTCAACAGTACGAAGAACCTGCACATCTTCGACATCTCCTTGGTAGGTCAAATCCTGCCCCCAAGCGAATCCATTGAACGCAAGAACTACCAAGCAGACAATTCCTGAAAACCTTAGAAATCCATACAGCATTTCGCAGTCGCCTCTCGTGCTCAAATGAATCAAATCAACAGTTAGCTGAATCTGATTCTATCGCCTCGCAGTCCGACGATTTACGTTCTGGCGTGTTACACAATCCAGTTTCCAGAAAATTAAAAAACCGGGGATGACATGACTGGGAATACCTCGCCCTCATGCTCGCTGAAGTCAACAGGCTGTCCCCTTTCGAAACTGTCGGAAAAGCCGACTTGAATCCACCACACTCCGCCTATGTCAACGAGCAAATCTGGATAATATCCTGACACGATACTTGCACACTCGCCGGAATATCCTGCTTAGTAAAGCAGCTTGGGCATACCCAATCTTGGTGCTGCATGTCCCGCGTTCTGGTGTATCAACCGAAGTTCGAGAAAAAACTTGGCAGTTGATTACCAAATTATCTCCCACACACTTTGATTCAGACATTCAATACCAACAACCGAGTGTCTGGACGAAAACTCAGCGTCTGGTCAATGTGAAAAGCTAGGGTGTCGGAGCGAGATCAGTTCTGCCATCGGAGTCCGCTTCATGGCAGAAAGTCACTTGCTCGAATCGGCCGCGTTTTCTTGATTCATGGTTTTTTCAGAAGTCGATGCCGGTACGACAACGATAGCAACATAGGCGAGACCACCGTCGTCGCCAGCACCAGTATCGACTCTTGCAATCCGGCGGCTTCCCAGAACGGTGGGTATGACATTTCCCTTGATTTCTGCTCCACCTGGCGACCAACCAACCAATTCCAACTTGACTTTATTATCTTTCGTACGATCGCCGATCCTGCCATTCACTGGGCAGCCCCACAACTTGCCGTCCACCATCGCACTCCAAATCTTGCTGTTTTCGTCATCTTTCTCAGCAAGACGCACCCAGTCTGTCACTGCCCTGTGATCTGATTTCCCTTGCTTGCGAAGCTGTTTCGAAATCCAGGACTCGACCACCCGATGAGACTCACCAGACGGGGGCTTCAGCGGAAGAATGACTTTTGCGTAGACAGCAAAGCTGGCGGACGTGGATGGATCATGGCTCCAGACGTTTTGATCATGGCTGAAGCAACAAAGCACCAATAACACAACGCAAACAGCCGCAAATTTCGATGTCATGACATATCCCGAGTGGACGATTTCCAAGATTCAGTCGTACTGACTACATCAACAACGTCGTAAATACGCTTTTATTAGGTTGTCGATCGTTCTACTACTCGTCGAACATCACTGCGCGGAGTCATGCTCTCCACCGCTCGATCAAAAAATGGCTTGGCCACGGGTAAAGTGGCTTGGTAACGGAAAAAACGCGTAGCGAAACCGCCCAATAGAAGCAGCCCACACGGCCCGCTTTTTCCGCCAACGCGTCTCGTTCGTGCAGCGTCAGTCGCGCAAACCTCTCATCCAAGTCAAGAGAGCGGACCTGCAAGACGGTCAGGCCGCACAGAAGCAAACGTCAGTTGGCACGA
>JAPOKD010000717.1 GCA_029977825.1 Planctomycetota bacterium
CTGTCCCTTGACGCGGGCGACCCAAGCTTCCTCCATCACAATGGACTTCCAGTCTGCCAGGGCAGGTTCAACAATCTCGGAAATTGCTGTACCTTTTTGTTCAGCCAGCCTGGCAAATAAGTCCTGCTGCTCACGCACGTTCAGCACGATCAATGTCTGTAGCGCCGCTCGAACAACATCGATGTCCTGTTTTTCCGCTGAAGCCAGTTTCACTAACTCATCAACAGCAACATCAAGCCCTTGCAGGTTCTCCTCAAATGCCATTGCCATCGTATCGATGATCAACCGCTGCAACTCTGGTTCCTTACGTTCGAGCGCCCGCATCCAAAGCTCAATCAATCCGTCTGGAAACTCCATTTCCTGCGACGGCATCAACGAAAGACGCGGACGTTCCAACATCGACAACTCATATTCATCAAAGCGTCCCGGAACTTCATCGCCAGGCCCTTCTGCAAGTACATCAGCACTGCCCCCTAACCCGAGGACCACCAGCGCAACGCCAACAAAGTTCAATCGAATCATTTTCAAACCGCACGCGTAAGTCGCCAAACCTGCACGCCAAGAACGAGAAACATCACCGAGGAAAGAACGCCAGCGATCCACCAGGAAGCCGGCAACAGCTCATATGGTTCGAACCCCGGTGCATCAATTACACTCAATGCCGCGCCAACTGGAGTAGTTAGCAAAGCTGTTTGCACCGTCTGAAAACCAAACGGCGCGTCTCTGCCAAGCCACACCAGCAGTGGCAGAAGAAAAATTGAAATCACGACGACATAGGTGATAGACGTCGACACCGCCGTCGATTTGAACAGACTGCCCACCGCAGCACTGATCGCCAAAGCATAAACCGACGTCCACAATAGACACACTAGGACCTGCTGCACCTGTAACGTCAACTCTGGAGCAATCAACACCATCATCACGTAACCTGGCAATGTCGCCATTAGCACCAGCAACAATGTCCATACAACGCTCATAAGCTTGCCGAACACGATTCGGAACGAAGAAATTGGTGTCATCCGGAGCAATTCCCAACCGCCGCTATCTCTTTCGCCACTAATCAGCCCGGAGCCCAAACTGGGCGCCAGTACAATCACCAACAGCACTTGGAGCAACACCAGCAGGGCCCCAATCGTCTCTACTCCCCATGACGTAATTCCTGTCGCAGCCATGTACGTCAGGACCATGGAAGTGACCGCACAAACCGAAACCAATCTCAGCAGCCATTGAGCCCTGCCAAAACGCCTGCACCGGTACTCTTTGACCATAACAGGATTGAGGTACCAGGGGATCCCACCCTTACGTCGCTGCGGATCCACAATGTAGACGAGTCGCCGAAGAATCCGAGAAATCGTACTGCGATCGTCCGTGATCACGCCCTGCGAACGTGACTGATCGAAGATGCGATGATTCAAGCGGCTGATTGTCCAAACTGACAGGCCCGCAGAACTTAAAGCCGCAAGTAAAATGAATCTCGTAAACCCAGGCAACGTCTTTAACCCAAAAGATCCGACGCTTCCCTGCCCCATGATTTCCATGACCGCTGGCAGCGGTGACAAATTCCGCATCCAATCCCCGAACCCAGCTGCAAAGTCTCCCCCCACGCCAGTTCCGCGGAAAAATGCATCGGGTAACAGACTCAGGAACAAGAGTCCAAACACCGCTGCATAAGTGAGACGCACCGCGGAGTCGCTGGTCTGAACATAACTGCTTATCAACATCCCCAGCGTCGAATACTGAAGGGCAAGCAGCCCTAACACCAGATACAAAAAGAAAAACTTGTCACCACCAATTCCCCCCATGGCATAACAAGCTGCGGAAGCCGGCAGGCTGCACAACAGAACTAGCACACTGAAAAGCAACACACCTGAAATTTTGCCGAGGTAAATTGCAACTCCATTCATCGGAGAATTCAGCAAAAGTGCAAGAGTGCCACTGTTCTTCTCGTTGACGAGTGACGTCGCGGGGAACGCGGGCACAAGAAAAACCACACCTGTCATCAGCCCATAGCCAAAGACGCGAAACACCTGCAGGGACTGCAGACCACTGAGGTCCACTGAGGCATCTGACGGCCATTTGGCCAACACCGCGATTGAAAACACCAGGGTCAGGCATGCGAGCATACCAAACGCACGCGGCGATCTCAGGATTCCAATGAACTCACGACGAATGACAGGGTTCATGATGCGGCCACCTCGGTGGAATCTTCGGCACCGGAATCTTCGGCACCGGAATCTTCCGCACCTCCAGGGATTCGCTCTTCATTCGCCACATGCAAAAATGCATCTTCAAGGTCGGTTGCTACCTCACGGAACTGTGCCACAGGTTGCCCTTGCTGTATCAACTCGGCCAACAACGGAGCAACTTCATCGTCAGCAAGGCTGGTATTGAACCTGACCATCTGCTCAGCTTCGGCCCCGGTAGCCTTACCCGGCCCGCCTTTCTCTCGGCTTGCCTGTCGATCAAGCCAATCCTGTACCGACACTGTCGCATCAGCCACGCGTTCCCGATTCAAAAGCTGAATCTCAAACGTACGCCGCTGCTGAATATCTTTCATGATGCTGTCCACCGTACCAAAGGCTCGCAATTTGCCTTTGGTGATCATGGCAACAACATCACATACCCTCGCCAATTCCGGAAGAATGTGACTGGTCACAATTAGTGTTTTGCCCATGTCACTCAGTTTAAGCAACAGCGTCCGCATGTCGATCCGCGCCTGAGGGTCCAAACCGTTTGCAGGCTCATCCAGAATCAACACCTCTGGATCGTGCATCATTGTTCTCGCCAACGCCACACGCTGCTGCATTCCACGGCTCAAGGCATCAACGAACAGATCTTTCATGTACGTCGCTCCAGCGATCTCCAGAACTTCGTCAACACGTTTCCGGCGAGGTTTTCGCGCGATTCCATAGACCGCACCAAAGAAATCAAGATACTCGCTTACCCTCATGTTGTTGTACTTGCCGAAATCATCCGGCATGTAGCCCACCAGTTTCTTTATTTTCCGCGACTCCGTCAGGCAATCCGCTCCCGCGATTCTGGCGCCACCGGAGGTCGGTTTCAGCAGGCCGACCAGAATTTTGATGGTGGTTGTCTTTCCCGCACCATTTGGGCCAATGAAGCCCATGATCTGACCCTGTTGAACTTGCATCGACAACGAGTCCAACGCGGTGAATTCGCCGTACCGTTTCGTTAATTGGTCTATTTGTATGACTGCGTTACTTTCGCTCACTGCCTTCTCCGTTTCCATTCCACAACCGATGTGTGTTATTCACTCCGCGACGCCCTCAAAGCTGACCTGCAATAACTCGATTTCCCAAGTATTTCTCAATGGCCCCGCCTGCTTCTGTTTTGTTTCCTGCGTGCTCGAAGCGACAGCCTTCTGCTCATCAGATTCAGACACGCTGATCATCAAACGCAGTCCTCCTTCCTCATCAAGCTGCAACGCAGCGGCGTTCGTGATCGAGTACTGCACTGCGCCCAGGGGACTCTCGAACTCGTGCAATGTCTGAAATTCCCCATCCACAAATCCTTTGATCGCAACCGTTCTCCCCGGGGCTTTGATCGTCAAATCGACACTCGCGTTGGACAATACACATGGCATGACCGA
>JAPOKD010000414.1 GCA_029977825.1 Planctomycetota bacterium
AAGCATTAAGATCACGCTGACTACGCCACTGGAACTGCACTGCAAAGCCTCTTGGCTCATGTATTTTTTACCTCCACCAATTAGGCCATCGTAATTACCCTACAGAGCTATTTCCAGTGAACACGAACCAGAAAGAAGGCCTGCTCCGGAAGTGCTGACCAAGCTTAAAAACCAGACAATTCTTGGGGATTAACAGTAGCCCCAGAACGCGAAGGTGAACAAAACACACCACTGAACACAGGGACTCAAATAGCACTTACCCGATGCAACAAGAAAACATCCAATGCCTGTGGAGGCCAAGTGGCCCAGCACTTCTGGTAGCAATTCAAACGCATTGGATTCGGCCTGGCGTCTATTGGTAGAATGAAGGGTAATCGACAGGCGATTTAGCAGTACAAACATTCAGCTTCAGCCAGCCACTTGCAAGGGGCAGACTTTTCACGATGAAACCTTCACTCAAGCGTCGCAGATTCTTGCGCAGCGGTGGTGTTCTCATGGCATTGCCGATGCTTGAGGCCATTCCCACAACCGTGCGTGCGTCAGACCAAAGCGACGCACCCAAGGTTAAACGCTTTGTTTGCCTTTCGAACAACTATGGCGTCTACCAAAAAGCCTTCTTTCCAAATACATCACAATCAGGAAGCAATTATGAGTTGCCAGAAACACTGACAGCACTGGCAAAGCACCGCAAGGACTTTACGGTTTTCTCTAATCTGGATCATGGATTCACCGGAGGACACCAAGGCGTGCCCGTCTTACTGAGCGGAGTCCGGCCCGTCCTGGCTCACAACTACTCCGAGGGCAACATCAGCTTGGACCAAAAGCTTGCCGAACACCATGGTGCAGCGACCCGCTTTCCGTCGCTGACGCTTGGTTGTCGCGAGCGCAACCTACTGAGCTTTACGCGAACAGGTGTGCAGGTTCCATCTATAGATCTTCGTTCAGCTTACCGAAAAATGTTTTACGAGGATTCGGCAGAAGCAAAGATCGCACGCAAAAAGCAATTCGAACGACACGCCAGCATTCTGGATGTCGTGAGCGATCAGGCAAAAGCCATGGATCTACAGATCAGCCAGAACGACCGGAGGAAGCTAGCCGAGTACTTTGACTCTGTGCGGACGCTTGAGCAGAAAATCACGCAACAGGAACCATGGATCCAACGGCCCAAGCCGAAAACAGACACCAAAGAACCAAATCCCGGAAACGGCACGGAAGAACAGCTAAAAGCAATGATTGAAATCATCGCCTTGGCATTGCAAACCGACTCAACCAGAGCCGTCACCATGACAAGTGGCTTTGTCAACGGAGACTTTGGCTTGACTGGTGGCTACCACGGTTTCTCTCACCACGGAGAACGCGATGAGCCTGTCGCAGCCCTGAAGAAGATTGAAGGATTTCAAATCTCGATGATGTCGTACTTGATTGACCTGCTGAAAGCTCAACAGGATTTGATCAATGGAGGCACACTGCTTGACCACACAGCAATTCTTTTTGGCTGTGGCATGGCATCCGGAACACACTCCACCACCAACCTGCCTCTGCTACTGGCCGGCGGCGGTTTTAAGCATGGTGAGCACAAGGTTTACCCTGAAGCAAACCACCAACGCGTCCCAGCTGCCAACTTGCTGCTTTCGATCCTGCAGAACAGCGGTCTCGAAATCGAACAGTTTGGCTCCAGCAATGGAAGTTTGCCTGGCCTCGATTTCGCGTCAAGCTGATCCCCACGCCTGGAAATTACAAACGGTAATTACAACCACCCACCGATACTCGGTGCATCGTATCCCTACGCCTCCGGGTCTCGAAAAAAAGCTTCATGTTACTGCCCACTAACAAAGCTCCTAACCGACAAGGCCTCCGATCCCCCGTCCTCCTTTGGCCAGTATTGCTTGTCGCTGTCTTGATACTCAGTTCAACAGTCTGCGCAGATACGAAACTGAACCAAGTCACCCCATTCCTGAAGCAGTACTGCTACGCCTGTCATGGGGAACTCAAGCAGGAAGGTGATATCAGGCTTGATAATCTCGATAACAAGCTGAACAGCGTCACAACTCTCGAGATCTGGCAAAATGTGCTGGACCAGCTGAACCTCGGGGAGATGCCTCCTGCAGAAGAACCACAACCACCTCCCGCAGAGGCCAAAGACACAATCGCTACCCTGACATCAGCATTATCACGGGCTTATGAGATCGCACAAAGCACTGGCCGTCACACAGTTCTGCGGCGATTGAACCGCCACGAATTGAGGAACACACTTCGTGACCTGCTGTACCTGCAAGGGGCAGACTACCGCCCTGGTGCAACTGGGTCAAAGCTCACAGACAACAATGGCAACGGCAGCGTTGAACGCACAGGAAGTGATCCGTTGCGTTTTTTCCCTGAGGACGAAGAAGAAGATGGTTTCTTCAACTTGGGCAACCAACTGGTCATGTCTGACTTCCTCTTAAAACTCACACTCGGGGCTGCTGAAGAAACTCTCGGACAGGCAACCCATCTGGGGCCACGACCAGACACGTCGCCACTCGATTTCTCGGGACACCTTGTCACGGGCAGAAGGAATGGAGAGCACCCGATCGAAACAGTATCACGGGAATTCAACCCCGATTTCGACATGCTCGCGCAGGGATACGAGCGTTACGGAAGACTTGCACCATCTGACCTGCGGCAGGGCGTGGGATTCTCGGCGGAGTACCAGATCACCGTGGAGGTATCGGCACACAATCCGAAGCATCCATGGCAAGACATGTTCACGCTTGAGGATAGCGAACCGTTCCAACTGTGCCTGAACATTGCCGACACGGGCAATCGCGGCATTGAAGGTCCAACATCGACACCACTTACACTCTGGAACGTGCCCGCAGATGGTACACGCCACAACTTCACAACGTCAACTTGGATGGATCAAGGCTGGATTCCGTGGTTAGGTTGGGAAAATGGCCAACATGATCGCAGCTTTCGACCTGAGAAAATCGTCGAAACCTATTTCCCAGACAGTTATCGTCCCCGCCCAGACAAGAAAGCAGACCAGGTGGGGCATGACAAATGGCCCCTTGAAATGACTCGTGTACTGTTCAGGAACGGCTATCAGGGTCCGCATTTGCGTATTCATCGCCTCACCCTGACTCCAGTGATTAAATCATGGCCTCCACAAAGTCACCGGGCTCTGTATGGCACGGGTTCAGGAACCGCCACTGAAATCCGTCAATTGATGACGCGTTTTGCAAATCGAGCTTTTCGGCGGGAAGTCACCCCACAGGAAATTGAACCGTATGTGCAATTGGTGCTTCAAAAAAACACAGATGCAGTTGTTCAAATGCAAAGCGGTATCTCTGACCTGAAGTACGAAGCATATGACGGTAAGTGGAGCAAACTACCTGATTTCAACACATTGCAGCCGTTTAGAAGCGGCAAGCTGCCGCAAGGATTCATCGACATCAATGTTGCTGAGAAGAAAGAATATTATGCCGTCGCTTTCACTGGAAAGCTGCTCACCAAAACGACAGGCGAACACCTTATCGAAATGGCTTCGGATGACGGAGCACGCATCATTATCGATGGCAACACGATTCTGGAACACGATGGACTGCATGGAGCAGCCCATCGCAAACAGAAGGTGTCACTGGCCCTTGGAGAGCACACCATTCGTGTTGAGTATCTGGCCTACGGCCAACCGAACAGTTTCCGTGCTGGCTGGAGCGGCCCAGGTTTTGGCCACCAACGTTTATCATTAGAAAGCCTTCACGCAAAGCAGTCGGCGAAAAAACAGGAGAGCGTACCGAGCTTGATCAGAGCCTTGCAGGATGGATACACGGCAATCCTGTGCTCACCCCAGTTTCTGTACCTTCAGGAGAAGCCAGGCCCACTCAGTGACTATCAGGTGGCGAATCGTTTGAGTTATTTCCTCTGGTCATCAATGCCAGATGCCACGCTGTTCGACTTGGCTTCGGCGGGCAAGTTGAGAAATCCCGCGGAACTCAGACGACAGGTCGAGCGGATGCTTCAAGACCCGAAGGCAGCTGCTTTCACGCAGCACTTCGCATCGACTTGGCTTCGCATGGATCGTCTGGGAAAAATGCCACCTTCTGGCGGCGACTATCAGTTTTATAAAAACCTGAAAGTCGAACCGATGTTCATGAAGCAGGTCACTACTTTTTTCGACAACGTGCTCGCATCCAATGGTCGTATTGAAGACTTCATCGACTCCGACCATACGTACATGAATAGCACTCTTGCGAAATGGATCTATAAAAAAGAAGGGGTGCGTGGAGATCAGCTACGCAAAGTCAAACTGAATGACCCGCGGAGAGGTGGCATTTTCACACTACCTGGTGTCATGACCGCCACTGCCAACGGAGTAGATACTTCACCCGTGATCCGTGGAGCATGGTTATTGGAGAACGTCTTGGGTAGACCACCCAACCCACCTCCACCTGACGTTGAACCATTACCCACGGACACGCGGGAAGCCAAAACGATTCGGCAGCAACTTGAACTGCACCGCAAGCATGAAGCATGCAACAGCTGTCACGTAAAAATCGATCCAATGGGTTTCGCGTTTGAGAACTTTGATGTTGTTGGACGCTGGCGGGATAATTACAAACGGTCACGAACGCCGATTGACACATCCACAATCCTATCCTCAGGTGAATCAATTGCAGACATTGTCGAATTCAAGCAGATGCTGAAACGGCATCGGATTCAGATTGTTCAATGCCTGACATCCAAAATGCTTACCTATGCAATTGGTCGTCGACTGGAAACGCTTGACCGTGGCGAAGTTGATCGTATCGTCACAGCACTGGGGGGTGAAGAAGCTCACTTGCGTGATATGGTCCACGAGATTGTGAATAGCAGTTTATTCCTCAACAACTGACCAATATCGTTCCGTCGTGGTGACCAAAGAGGCCACAACTCCCCCACCGACAAACCAGTTGGAAAGCATAAAATGCGGTATCAAAAACTGTACTGCACACTTGCTCCATTGTTTTCCAACTCGATCGAGATTATGCCATTGGACTGGCCAGGAGTCGCATCCAAGAACGCAGTTTGGATTGGCAACAAATCAATCCAGATAGCCCGCTGGATCAATGCCTCGCATGTGTCACCGTTGCTGTCATGTGCAACAAACAACTTGATCACTGGTGGCTGGCTTGGCTTGAATGAATTGTCAGTCCAGACCTTAAAGCGGTGAGTTTCACAACCACCCCCGTAACCCACCACCAATTTAAGCAAGTCACCGTGCAATTCAGCAGCCTCTATATCGAAGCTATCAGACTCACGAGAGAACTGTCCGCTAACATCGACCTGCATGCTTAGCGGCTTTGCTGTCTCAGGACCTGCATCGAACGCATTAACCGCGAAACCCGGGTCATCAGAATCGGTGTCAGTTATGGCCTTTGATTTCATGAGATCATCTTCATCACGCGAGCAAGCGACGCATGAAAACAGCAAAACCAAGACAGTGAAACCGAAGAGACGCGACATGGTGTGGAACCTGTCAAAGCAGGGAAAACTGGTGTCTTGGCTCATTGCCAAAGCGGGTAACATCGAGACAG
>JAPOKD010000924.1 GCA_029977825.1 Planctomycetota bacterium
AACTCTGCTGGCGATTGGGGGCCGAGCAAGCCAACTGCAGTTCCCGACTTGATTTTCGAAATGCGGCGTCGTGGCAATAATGATTCATTGACCCGTAAAGTGGTTTATGAGAATCCAGTTGAGTTCTTTTCGCAAAGTCAGGATTTCAACTTTGTGCCCCGAGAAATCGTTTGAAGACGCGACAGATTCTGGGGTGCATAAGTGTGTAAGGAAACAGGAAGTGCTTTCTTGCCTGCTGGCTCTGTCCGGTTGTGATTTTGGTTTTGTGCTTGCGAGTTGTTTTTCTGGTTCGCATTGGTTTCACTGGACTCCGCTTTTCCAGGGTCAATGGGAAATGCAGGGGTTGTGAGATGCAGCTGTAGCGGTGAACGTTCGTAACGGGGCACGCCGCATCTCTGTGATTTCAACGTTCCTGCGCTCCGAGTTGAACCCAGTGACTTGTTTTCGGATTTTCGATCATCTAAAGGGGACTGCCTCGAGACCCCGTGAGCAGCATGTAGCCGGAAGTGCCTGTTCTCGATGCACCGGCAACACGTATCCAGTCAAATGGGTGTTGGCATCTGGGTCGCGTCATCGACTTTATTTGACTTAGGTTAATTTTCGCATTGCGTTGCCATGAATTTTGTCTGCTTATTGCGTTAGATTCTAGTTTTGATCGTGTTTGCTCTCGCCAGGTTTGATCATCAATGGCTCTCTTTTGCTTGATTTGAACGATCGTCAGTGATGCAGCCGGCGTGTGGGCACGCAATAAGACCGAATTGATTCTTTTCGCGTTTTCGGCGATACCTGATTCTGGGCAGAGGCGATACTTCTGCTGGGTAGACCTGTTCCAGGTGATGGGTGTAATCCGCTCATGTATCTACGTATGGTAACGAGTCGTGTTAAGAATCAAACTTGTGTTTCGTAATGGCATTCATGCAGGCAAGCATATTGTTTTACATAAAGCACAGTTCTTGATCGGCAGGGGGGAGCAAGCTGATCTTCGTCTGAATTCGAATCGTATCAGCCGACATCATTGCGTGATCTGTTCCCGTGAAGATGTCGTTGCCGTCGAAGACCCAGGGAGTCGAAATGGTGTTCGGCTGAATGATATTTTAATCGAGCCACATCAATCCTATGGACTTTTTCATGGCGATATGATTCAAGTGGACGAGTGGCTTTTCAAGATGTCTATTCGGGACGAAGTGAGTAAGAAGCCTCTGGAACGTCGAATCCCCTCAAGCCAGATTGTGCGTCCAACTGTTTCAACGTCGAACAAGTCAGTTGGCCTTTCGGGTACATCCCCTGCTGCAGAGCCAAATGATTCGTTCATGCCCAAGGATGTGTCGGCGCTTATGGGCGAACTTGACTTGTTGCTGAATGAGGTAGGTCAGTTTGCCAACGACCCGGCAGGCTCGCGTGAAAAAATGAAATCTTCGCAAGAAGAGCAGCGGTCGGCAGATCCCATGGATACGAAAATGGATTTGGGCTCAACTCATGACACAATAATTGACCCGGTTGCGATCGCCGATACGAGTGAAAAAACGGGTGAGACGTCGGTCGAAGTCAGGCAAGCAATCGCGGGTGAACCAGCGGAAATGCGGGAGACGGAAAGCACGGCGGATGACAAAGAAGAGGGCGTTGGAAATCAAGACAAGACGTACAGCAGGTTAGACAAGACGCACAAGAGGTTACCTGGTCATCTTCGGCCTAAAGGACCGGTGGACTCCGTTGATGCAGCCCACCAGGCATTGAAACGTTTGTTTGGCTAACCGAGTTGGGCTCGTGAGGTGTTTCTGAGATCACGGGTGCATTGGTGGAACGTGCGGATGTTTTCTGTTTGCCTTCGATTTGTTGAAACAACATAAAATGCGCAACTGGAATTCATCGCGGGCGTACGAGTTTCGCCAGATACTCATCTGCATCACGAGTAATCTGTTCGGTTGGGGTGATCAGATTTGGCTCGTCGCCTGAATCTGCGAGTTGTGATTCATCTGATTCTGCATGGATGTCCCGGTAGATAATTACAAAGCGACTAAAGCAAGTAAGAACCAACGCAGGCACAGATGCGGCGAGTCCCACAAGCAGTGGAGTGGCGTGCATGAGGAGTCGTGTTGTTGTTGATATCTGAAGGTCGCTCTGGGGGGATTGCAATTGGATTGAAATGCCGGTTATCACGCTGTTGAGAGTCGCTAACAACGCAACGAAACTCGGCAATAAGCAGATTGGTGTAAATGCCTGCAGAAGTTTCTGTTCCCGTACTTGAAAGGCCAAGTGGCATGCGCCTCCTGTAGCCAGCACACCCGTGACTAAGATCATCGCGAGGGTCGCTGAGCCCACTGAATCAAACAAGAGTTGCAAATCCATTTCTTTTCTCAGTTTCTAGGGGGATGATATTTATTGATGCTTTTCCGATAGAAAAACTGAATGTTTCTTTTCCTGTCGATGGCCGATTTGCTCGGCAATCGGTTGTTTTTGAAATCTTCATCATCAGACTGTGTTGCTTCCGGTAACACCGGATGGTTTCGCATGGAATTGACAGTTTGACTGGGCGGCAAGCGATTTTCCTGGGGAC
>JAPOKD010000867.1 GCA_029977825.1 Planctomycetota bacterium
AGCCTTCCTTTCATGTTCGCCAATTCCCGGGCAACATCTAAATCAATGAATTCCAAGCCATCCAAGCTCAAGAGGCCTTTGTGCTTCGCCAATTCCCGAGCAACGTTTTTGTCTTTCGCCGGGTCGAAATAATCAAGGACCATCAGTTTCGGAAGAAACAGCAAACTTGGATGCTTGGCCACAAGCTGAGCTGCTTGCCTTGCATTCAAAGACTCTATTTCGCTTGTAATCCTCAGCAAATATTCCGGTAGCGGCAACTCATCGTAAATACGTCGAGCTTGACTGCGAATTTCGGCATCTGGACTACCCGAGCCAGCGATCATTTCTAGTGCTTGATTCCCATCCCCAAAAATTGACGCCAGTCCTTGAACGGACAAGCTGCCTTCGAATTTCAGCAATTCCCTCGCAATGCGATTATCGATGAACTTAATACCGTTGAGGCTCAGACGCTCAACTTCAAACTTTGCGAATTCCTGAGCCACATCCACATCGATGATCAGCAGGCCATCAAAAGACAAAGAACTGGCAGTCGATTTTGCCATTGCCTGAGCCACATCCACATCGATGAACTTTAGGCCATCAAAGGACAGAGAACTGGCTGTGGATTTCGCCAATTCTTGGGCCACATCCTTGTCGATAAACTTTAGGCCAGAAAGTCCCAGAGCTGCTTTAACGCTCGCCAATTCCCGGGCCGCGTCTTTATCAATGGATTCCAAGCCATCGAGGCCCAGACGCTCACCTTCGAACTTTGCCAATTCCTGAGCGACATCCTTATCAATGGACTTCAGGCCTCCAAGGATCAGATCAGTACCTTTGAACTCTGCTAATTCAACGGCCACGTCTTTATCAATCAAAACCAAACCACTCAGCTTCAGCGATCTATCCTTTGGAAACCTGTCCACCAATTGACGGGCTTGCCTCGGCTTCAGAGATGCGATTTCTTCTGGTTTCTGCAGGAAGTACTCCCCTAGATTCGTGGCAGTAAAGCTTTCGACAAACGATCGAGTTCGATAGCGAACTTCAAGATCTGGGCTATCCAAAGCAGCGGTTACTTCCGGCCGCGCTGATAACCCAATCTCGAGCAAGTTTTCGTACGCTTCTTGGCGCGCCGCAAAGGAAGGATCACCAAGCTGCTCCACTAACTTTTCGTATTCAGGATTTAGCGGAAAGTCTCGCTCTCGTGCATCACTACCTATTAAAGCGGCAGTGATTTCCAAGCGTGTAGACAAATCGAGTTCGATCAATGTTGCGTAAGCACTGTCGCGAATCGTGGTGGAAGGATCACCAAGCTCTTCCACTAACTTTTCGTATTCAGGAGTCAGTGGTTCGTCTTGCTCTTGTGCATGACTCGCGGCAACCGTCAGAACAGACAACGCCATCATCCATACACGTATGAAATGTTGGGTGATGACTTTCATCAAACGAACTCTCACTGAAGTGTCTTTAGTGAAGAATATCAAAGTCATTTCACACTTGACAGATTGTGAAATCCGACTGATGAACCACGGGGTGATCATGGAACCTATCAAAGTTGCGGGTCAGTGACACGCCTGCCTTAACGACAATCGTGCGTTGAGATTAGCGCATTGTTCGTCAGTTTCCGGATCGCTAACGCTCGCGGAGTTTCCATTCAGCGTTCTCTTTGATCACGCTCAGTGAAGTAAACGTTTTACCTTTGTAAATGACCCACACGTCACCGTACTCGATTCCACCATGGTATTGAAAGGTAAAGTCATCCATCGTGTATTCGCCAAACGCTTCCCTGTAGGCTTTATGATACTTTTGCAAGACTCTGCCCCAACCTTCTTTTTCATACTGCGATCGAATACCTTCAGAGAAAACGGATTCCAGTTGTTTGTGATCACCGTCGTTGATGGCCTTGAACAATGCAACGATAGGCTGGGTCTGTGGGTTGTTTGCCACTTTCACAACGATCAACTCGGCATGAGCATCGACAAAAGCAACGGCCTGTTTATTTGATGGCAGTGGTATCTTGGATTGAACAAGTGCAACGGTTTCAGGATTGGAGATTTCGGACAGCTTTTGTTCAACGCGAACCAATTCAATTTGGCTCAAATCCATACCTCCAAGGTCGGGCACAATCTGTTTCAGATCTGACGGTAACATGTCTCCATTTCTAGAAGCAAAGAGACCGCAAGCAACCGCTACTTGTTTCACTCGGGACAATTCCCGCATCTCTTGAGCCGTCATCTGTTTGGCCGAGGTTCTGCTGGCCCGCCAGACCGCCTTCTCATCGCGAGCAATTGTGAGCCTGTTTTCTGGAATAGTGAACTCGAGAACTTCTACTCGCCCATCTTGATATCGCGCCGCGAAATTGACTTTGCCCGCGTAGAGCTTCGGAGCCTCATACCCGACGATTCCCTTGAGGAGCTGTGACTCGGCGTCGATTTCAAGCACGGTTTGCTTGATGTAGTCCGGCTGAATCAGGGATACATAACCGATTTTCTTGCTTATCGACATCGCATCAAAGATTAAATCACGCGTCCCCAGCATGCGGAATCCGTCAGAGGTTTCAGATGTCACCGGGGCGGGCCCTGTCGGACGAACAAGCAGCAAATAGGACAACGGGAAGCCATCGATCACCGACGGTACAGTCGGGTCTTCCACGAACTTTTTCCATTGTGCGTTGGGAATGCCGGCCGCCTGGCTAATTGCGATGTGCAGTTTGTTACGGAACTCCGCTTCGCTCTGGCCGGAACGCGCAAGCATCTTGGTAACATCTGGCGAAAAATCGACATCAATTGTCTGCATTTTGTCTGGCATTGGCTGGCTCTCGCCATCACTGACAGTCACGGTTTCTCCGTCAAGCACGTCCTTGATTGATTCATCCATCGCCTCAACCGGAACGATGCCGTTTTGGGTCGCCATGAAATAAATGACAGCAGTAAGCACTGCGAGGAAGAGACCGCCGAGGGCAACCCCTGCGTAC
>JAPOKD010001005.1 GCA_029977825.1 Planctomycetota bacterium
CGCCGAAAAGCATCCATGACGGCCCACATTCCTGTCTTGTTATCCATCCCGGGTCCAGACACCAGATCACCCATCAATGGCTGGTAGCGTAACGCCAGCGTCACGGGGTCTCCAATCGTCACCCTCTCCGATGCCTCATCACCATCAGACGCACCTATATCGAGCCACAAGTCGTTCACATCGACCACCTTCTTGCGTTCTTCAGATGTGAGCAAGTGGATCGGCTTGCGGCTAATGACCGCTGGAACGGGTCCCTGCCGAGTCCAAATGGTCATGGCCTGCCCGATCAGTTGCTGTGGGTCCCAACCTCCGATCGTCTGCGCAAAGACAAAACCAGCCTCGTTAATATAGGAAACCAGCATCCCAATCTGGTCACAGTGCCCTGCGTACATCAGGCGCGGCCCACCTGTTCCGCCAGACGAGGCAATCAGGTTCCCATGAACATCAATCCGCACTCCCTCCGCAAACGGAGATATATAGTTTTGAACGAGCGCCTGTATCGGCTCCTCGAACCCAGAGGGACTGGGCGTTTCAATTGCCGATTGAAAAAAGTTAGCTGCAGATTGATCCATCTTGTCCTGTTCCATGAGATCACGCGTTGAGTTCGTTACGGTAAGTGGAGGAACCACATTGTCGCTATCACTCGAACGACATGCACCTTCGAGCTTGCTGACACCACAGTGAACCAACGAGTGCAGTGACCGTCTGCAGGACCGCGGACATTGCCCCGCCCCAAACTGGTGCCAACAGTGCACCACAGACTGCAAATCGCCAGTCACAATTTCGCCAGTCACAATTTCGCCAGTCACAATTTCTTAAGTCACTTACCCAGCAAAAGGTTACTCATGACTTCCGACATTCGTGAGGCTCGAAATTTCCTATCTCTCTATGAATACCTTGTCGATGCCCCGTGTCTGCGTCAATGACCGGTTGGTGAGCAATTTTCTGGAACCGACTGTCGCCACTGCCGATATGCCTGACGCAGCTAGCCCGTCCCAATCTGCACCGGCAGCGCTTATCTCCTTCAAAAACGGATGTCGAAGCAACTTGCGTCTGGTGTTCTCGAATCCGGATCGCAACTCCCATCAAGAAGCACCGTTTCACCGTCGAAACTTGAGAAGAAAACCATAAAGAGCCTGACTTTTAGCTTCAAAATACGGCTCCTGACATCTGCAACGACTGCCGAACACGTCGAAAAAACAAGCGATGCAAAAGAAACAAAAAAAATTTTCCGTAACCACCGCTCTTTCTGCATCAGCACGAAATCTCATCCGATCGCTCTGATTCTGCGGGATTCACGCAGTTTTCGCGAGTCGTCCTGCATTTCCGAAACGCGAACTTATGCTTAATGCAACGACGAAACCGTTGATAGTGCTTATTCCCGATCAAACGCACTAAAGAGTTAGCCCAGTTTTACTCGAAACTAACTCTCGGACAGTAAACCATTTTGAAGGGTTGGGTCCAACTTCTCGCAATCATCGCGGGCAATTGGATTCAAACCCCGGAAGCGGTTTACGGGTTCACCCAGGGGGGATTCTGGGAAATGCAACAGGCTGTTGCCAATTCGCAAGATGCGATGAGGCAGCGACCACGAGCAGCTCGGCGGCCATAGCCGAACGTTCCTGCATTGAATACGACTTGCGTGAAGGCGTGAGCACGGATTTCAGCTGTCAGGACCGTTGGGCGTTGATCGCCGCAGGTTCGCAGCTTCTACCCCTGCCACAGTATTGTGGACGGTCACATCAGGTGGCCACTTAATGAAGTTTTGACAACCAAAACCGCGAGGATCCCGCA
>JAPOKD010000742.1 GCA_029977825.1 Planctomycetota bacterium
CAGATAAGCAGGCGAGAGAAGTTGAATCGCATGGATCTCGATTGCGGTTTCGAAGAGTTTTCGGAGGTCAGGCCAGTCAACGGTCGTTGGCATAGGCCGTTCTGGGAAACGGGCGACAGCAACGCTGAAAACCACGACGGCTCACAGCGTTACGGTACTACCGTTAACGCTTTGGCATCATAGACGAAAAAATGCCCGCGCACTTGGTGCGCGGGCATGTTCGGAGCGACAAAGCCGCCGTCGTTCTTGCCATGCAGCATCGACGTACAGCATCGACGTGCAGTTCAGCCAGCTTGGCCTACCGAATCACGGCAAAAAACGCTCAAACCCGTGTCTCTCCGGTCGCAATTCTACACCGCTTTGCACCGACCTGCCTGCTGCTGGGCGAAATATCAGCCCGCAGCACGACGAATCGGAACAGCGTCCCCAGACTCCCGATCCGCATCGGTTCGGTCCCCCGTGCTGCTCCTGCCTGAGCTTGCCAGCACGTTGGGCAATTATTCGATGGCGGATTACAGGAATGTGGGCTCACTTATTTTTCAGCTGTGTCTTGATCTGGCTGACCAGCTCGGCGTCATCTGGGCTGGTACGTGGAGAAAACCGATTCACCAGATTGCCTTCACGGTCGATAAGAAATTTCTCGAAGTTCCAGCTAACCTTGCCTTTTCCGGCCGGTTTGGCATCTTTGCTGGTCAAATATTTGTAGATCGGCGCAGCATCGTCGCCATTAACTTCGATTTTGCTGAACATTGGGAAAGTGACCTGATACTTTGAGGTGCAGAAGGTCTTGATATCTGCATCGGTCCCGGGCTCCTGGCGACCGAATTGATTGCAGGGAAATCCAAGAATCACGAGTCCGTCATCCTTGTACTGGCCGTAAAGCTTCTCAAGTCCCGCATATTGCGGGGTCAACCCACATTGACTGGCTGTGTTGACGACGAGGACGACTTTTCCCTCGTAATCTTCAAGGTCGACAGTCTTGCCGTCAATGGTTTTTGCCTTGAAATTCAGGGCACATTCGTGTTCATCGGCGGTCGCCATCGTGGTGATTGCTCCAAAAGTCAGGGCGAGTGTGAGTAAAAAACGCATCTATTCGTCTCCATGGAAGGTGTAAAGCTGAAATAACCCAAAGGTATATTTTGCATTATTAGGGGAAGTATAGGGGCCATGACAGTGGCACTGGGAGCGTCGGGGAATTACGTTTTCCTTCTTGCGAGAAGTTGTTTTGGACGCTTGACCGATTTTCGGCGTCTTGGCAGCATGCTTCGCATGATGATCCCGATTCATGGCGCATCGATTGTGCGGGTTGCTGTTCGGGGCCATCAAAGTGCTGTTCGGGGCCTTCAAAGTGCTCAGAGAGCCTTCCACCACGCATTCAACCAGGATTTGTGGAGCACACCTCCACCGATTTAATTTATTTAGTAGGGAACACAAGAATGTCAGATACACCCGATAGTCAGGCCGAAAGCAAGGCAAACATGTTCTTGTTTTGGGGCTGTTTCATCGCACTCATCACAACCGCGTTCGGATTCATTACGCGGATGTTTCTTCTGGATGACCCGGAGATTGTGGGAACACTGGGGCTCGACCCCGCCCAGGTCGGTGCATACAAGGGAATTCAAGTTTGGCCGTTCGCTTTGAGTATCATCATTTTCAGCCTGATTATCGATAAGGTTGGCTACAAGTTTTCGATGATCTTCGCCTTCTCGTGCCAATTTATCTGGGCGGTGATGGGTGTCTTTGCTCTTTCCACTATCGATTCAGATCCCGAGCGAGCCAAGTTGTTGATCTACTGGGGTGGTCTTGTGCTCGCCTTGGGTAATGGAACGGTCGAGGCGTTCATTAACCCTGTCGTGGCGACCATGTTCGATAAGGACAAAACGAAGTGGCTGAACATTCTGCACGCCGGATGGCCAGGTGGTTTGGTTGTCTCCGGGATTCTGACCATCGCGATGAGTGGTTTTGACTGGAACATCAAACTGGCCACCATTGCAATTCCCGCGATCATCTATTTTCTGATGCTGCTGAAGGTTCAGTTCCCTGAGCAGGAGCGCGTTGCGGCTGGAGTCAGCTACAAGGATATGCTTTCGGAGTTCGGCATCATGGGAGCCGCTGTCGTGGGTTTCCTTGTTACGCTTCAGCTGATGGATTTCTTCCCTGACGGTAACAAAATGCTATTCGTTGGGATTGGCGTTGCCATGGTAGTGGCCTTTGGAGCTTACACAAAGAGTCTTGGACGACCTCTGATGTTCGTCTTGATCCTGATCATGATGCCTTTGGCAACGACTGAGATTGGTACCGACGGCTGGATTTCCGGGATCATGGCCAACGCTGTGACCTTTGATGCTGGCTGGATTCTGGTTTATACGTCCTTCATCATGATGGTTTTGCGATTCTTTGCTGGGCCAATCGTACACCAGTTGTCTGCTCTTGGCTTGTTGATGGTGAGTTGTGTGCTGGCCATTGGCGGCCTGTGGTGTCTGTCTTTCGCTGAAGGTGTTGCGATCATCTTCGCAGCCGCAACTTTGTATGCTCTTGGTAAGACTTTCTTCTGGCCAACCATGCTGGGAATCGTGTCTGAGCAGACACCTCGTGGTGGTGCTTTGACGCTGAACGCAATTTCTGGAATTGGTATGCTCGCAGTGGGTACGCTCGGCTTTCCTTACATCGGTGCGTTGCAGGCTGATAAAGAGATTCAGGCTGTCAAGCCTTACATCGCGTCGGTCCAGGAAAGCGACTTGCTGAAAGAAAAGAGCATCTACGAAATCATCAAATATCAGACTTTGGACATGGATAAGGTCAATGAATTGGTGATCGATGAGACGCCTGCTGATCAGCGGGATGTACTGAAGGCTGATATCGATAAAGCGAGTGCGGGAAGCGGGCAAAAGGCCCTCGCAAGCATGGCAGTCTTTCCGTTGATCATGTTGATTTGCTACATCGTGATCTGGTTCTACTTCAAATCCAGAGGTGGCTACAAACCTGTCACGCTGGGTGATGAGGCATAGCCCGATGCTGACCAACTGACGGGATCCAATCTTCGGATCCCGATGCAGCACGGTTATTGCGATCGAAAGCAAGGGACTCCATTTTGGAGTCCCTTTTTTTGTCACGTGTGGCAACGGGAGGAGGATGTTGCTGGCCCTCCACGGCTAGTGGAAAACACTACCCATTCCGGCACGATTTCACACTTTGCGACTGAGATTCCTGAGCCCATGATTGGAGGTGTATTGTCTGGTGCTCGTTGGTTTTTCAGGTGAGCTGGCTGCAAAATGTTGCTGCAAAACCTGACTCGGGGAGACCTTCGGACCTTGTGTGTCAGCTGGGTCTTGGTTGGGGCATTAATGGAGCCCTGCCAACATACGGGTGGGTTTTGACGCACCGGGTTCCTTTGCAAATCTCTTTTGTCAAGGAAGTCTGACCTTACCTTACGATTTAGCCGAGGCACGATATGATATGCACTGGCATTGAACACACTCTTTCCACTAACAGACTGTCCTAACCCCGTGCTACGCAC
>JAPOKD010000782.1 GCA_029977825.1 Planctomycetota bacterium
ACTACCGCATCGCAGCCAGAGTTTCGGATTCAGACATTCTGCAGGACACATACATTGCCGCAGCAAAACGGCTGCCGCACTTTTCACAGCAAAACGAAATGTCCGCTTTCCTGTGGCTCCGCTTGCTGGCAAAACAGCAGTTGGTTGATATCCACCGGCAGCATTTGAAGGCAGAGAAAAGAGATGCCCGGAAAGAGATGGGTCTCCAGCCGTACGAAGCATCCGCACAGACTTCAATGGCTCTGGCTGTCCAGTTGGCTGGATCAATCACCGCGGCTAGCGAAGTTGTCGCAAGAGCCGAGACCATTGCCCTCTTGGAATCTTCGTTGAATGAAATGGATGAGACGGATCGTGAAGTGATTGCTCTACGGCACTTTGAAGAACTGACAAATATTGAGACCGCTAGCGTTTTGAATCTGCAACCCTCGGCAGCCAGCAAACGGTACCTCAGAGCGATGAGTCGTCTTGCTCAAATGATGTCCAAGCTTGAGAACTCACAGCATGGAGGCCAAGCATGAACCACAATGAGCAAACTCACCATGCCGAAGATGCAAAGCAATCGCCCGCTCCAACAAAAGCAGACCACTTCGACCTCGATAGAATTGGAGAACAATTCACTGAAGCGATACGGGAAGGAACTTATCCGAACATCGATGTGTACCTGGAAATGTATCCGGAAAATGTCGATGAAATTCGCGAACTCCTGGAATCGATCTCACTTATCGAGACATTCAAGCAAGCCAAGCATGCGGTACCAGACCCCTCTGCAAGACGCACTACTTTTACAGAGCTCGACGATTACAAAATCATTCGTGAAATTGGGCGCGGAGGGATGGGTATCGTTTTTGAAGCTATTCACGAACCGCTAAGCCGCAAGGTTGCGATCAAAGTATTGGCGAATAACCTGCTCGATGAATCGAAACATCTGATCAGGTTTCGGCGTGAAGCCCGCGCTGCAGCGAAACTGCGACACACCAACATTGTTCCTGTCTTCGGTGTGGGCACCAGTGGCGAGCATCACTACTACGTCATGGACTATATCGATGGGATGAGCTTACATCAGTGGCTGACATCTCTCGACCAGAATCGGTCACCCACAGCCCCAACCGTCGACATTTTCACCGCCAACACCTGTACTGGTGTAAACACCGACCAAGACTGTGAACCTGTTGCTTCACAGCAACCGGGTGTAGACCTTTCAACTGTCAAGGACACGGCCAAGTACCAACGTTGGGTAGCAAGCTTGGGCACATCTGCTGCTGAGGCATTGCACTACGCGCACTCACAGGGTGTTTTGCATCGTGACATCAAGCCAGCGAACTTGCTGCTGGACAAAAACAACACGCTCTGGATTGCTGATTTTGGCCTTGCCAAGCTAGCCGAACAAAATGCGGTGACTGCAACTGGAGACATTGTCGGCACTCCTCAATACATGCCGCCTGAGTCGTTTGAAGGTGATTATGACATCCGCAGTGAGGTGTACGCCTTGGGGCTGACGCTTTATGAACTTCTGACGCTAAAGCCCGCCATTGAAGGTCATGGAACAGCGGATATTATCCGTAAAGCCACCCGTGGTGTGACCGTACGTCCTCGTAAAATAAATCCAAAAATTGCCCCGGACCTGGAAACAATCCTGCTGAAAGCTTTGTCGCATGATCCGGAAGATCGTTACACCAATGCGGAAGAACTACGCGATGATTTGACTTGTTTTCTAGCGGATCGTCCCATCACGGCTCGCAAGACCAACCCGTTAGGACGGATACTTCGCTGGTCCCGTCGCGAACCCAAAGTTGCTGCCCTAACGATCACGACGTTCGTCTCACTTGTCGCTCTTGCCGGCGTTTCTGCCTTTGGATTTTGGCAAACCAAGCGGGCGCTCGGACTAGCCAAGGCCTCAGAACAGGCTTCGATCCAGTCACTTGCACAGGAAACCATTGCAAGAAATGAAGCCGATGGACAACGAGTGCTGGCAGAAAAGAACCTGCAAGTTGCTGTGAAAGCACTCAATGAGGTAATGGAGAACATCTCGCGCCGTGGAATTGAAACCGGTGCAGAATTCCTGGCGGAAGTAACCGACACAACCTCACCTAATGTATCTGCTAAAGATGCCGAATTGTTAAGTTCTTTACTTGGCTTCTTCGATGAATTAGGTCACAACAACAGCAAAGATTTGTTGGCCGAGTCCGCGATCGCGGCAAAGTATGCCGGCGACATTAATATGAGGCTGGGCGATTTACAAAAGGCGGAGGTAGCCTTCAATGAATCACTGGCCAGAACTGGGGAACTGGCGGACTGTGAGCCAGATGAAACGGCTCATATCGTTTCGCAGGCTGCTATCCTGAATGAATTAGCTCTCATCACCGGCCTGCGTGGAAGACTTAAACACGCGGACAACATCTTTTTCAGAACAAAACACTTGTTGGAATCCTGTCCTGATGTCATGGCCACAGAAGAAGGACGCTTCCACTATGCGATTGCACACCGTCTGGTCGCATCTCATGCAACACGAATTGGAATCGATGAACCGAGTCCAAACCAAGGCGCTGGTCGGGTCTGGCTAGCAAGAAGAATGCGGTTGCCGAATCCCAAGCCAGGAATCGAAAACGCTAACGCAGTTCTGCGAAAATCAATCGAATTTTTGAGAACTTTGAGAGAAGAACACCCAGATAAGCAGCAATATCAGGTGGAACTCGCCAGAGCCTATCGAGACAAAGCCGTGACTGCTTCACTTGCCCGGCACCGCACCGAAGCTGAAAAATCAATTCAGCAATCAATTGATTTGTTCCGCGATCTGCTGGCCACAAATCCCACATTGGATGCGATCCGATACGAGCTTGCATTAACACTCTGTAGCACTGCAACCTTCAACATGGATCATCTCCGTCGATCTGTCGAAGCGCATGACTTGTGCCAGAAAATGTTAGAAACATCACCTGATCTGCCTCATGTAAAAGCACTTCATGCGTCTATACAGGCTACTCTCGCTGAACGTCAAATGCGACTTGGGAAATACGTAGCAGCCGAGGAGACCTGGAAAGAAGTTCTTGAAATCTATGAGTCGCTGATCGAAAGCTCACCCAATGTTCTGCTTTACGAGCGTCGTCACAGCGACACGCTCGAGTCACTTGCGGAATTAAAAGGGAAACAGGGCGACCGTCTGACTGCACAGAAATATCTGGAACAAGCAATTGAAGTTCTTGACCTTGCCATCAAGAGAAGCCCAGACTCACCTGTCATGCGACTGCAACTCAATCGCTTACGACAACGCGTACGACGACAGGCGAATGCTGGCAAAACGACTGGGCCGGAAACCGACTCTGGCAAATAAAAGTC
>JAPOKD010000282.1 GCA_029977825.1 Planctomycetota bacterium
TCATCGCAGGACTGTGGAAAGTTTTTTCCAAGGCTGGCAAACCGGGCTGGGCAGCGATCATCCCGATTTACAACATCATTGTCATGCTCGAAATCACGGGCAAACCCCTGTGGTGGATCGTTCTCTTTTTGATCCCAGTCGTCAACTTGATTGCACCCCTCATTGTGATGATTCTGGTCTATGCCACCCTCGCCGAACGGTTTGGAAAAGGTGTTGGGACCATCATTGGTTTAATACTGGTACCCTTCATTTTTATTCCGATACTTGGCTTTGGCAGCTCGACTTACCAAGCGGCTCCTGCTCCGAACCCCTGAGGCCCTTCCTGTTAGAGTTGGCTTAGTTAAGCGAACAGAATCGAGGATCAGGCACATTGCCCCTCAACACCACGAAGCGACGAATCAGATCAACTCCCTGATCGGTTCGCCGTTTTCCTGAACGGCAAACACGGGTCTGCCACGATGATCCAAATAGGTCTGGTCTTGTCGGATGCCCATGTGATGGTAAATGGTTGCGGCCAGATCTCCTGGAGTGACTGGCCGATGCTTGATTTGCCCCCCATCCTTTTCAGTCGCACCGATCACTTGTCCATGCCTCATCCCACCGCCAGCCAAACACATTGACATAACCTGCGGCCAGTGATTCCGTCCATCAGTACTGCCTTGCGTTCCCATCAAGGGAGTCCGCCCGAATTCCCCCATCGCAACCACAAGCACCTCGTCCAACAACCCCCGCTGCTCAAGATCCGATACAAGCGTCGTGATCAGATGGTCGAACAGAGGCAGAAGAGGTTTCAATCCTTTTGAAATGCCACCATAGGGCGGGATATTGTCGCCATGATTGTCCCACGTCCCTGATGCCGTGTGATAACTCAAGTCGATGGTGACAAACGAAACGCCCTGCTCAACCAGACGTCGTGCCAACAACGCCTGCTGGCACCACAGATGTGAACCATACAATTCACGCACTGATTCTGGTTCACTTGACACATCAAAAGCTTTTTGAACACGTCCACCCGTCAGCATGTCCACGGCCTGCTGCTGATAGGTATCCATGGCATCCATGTTACCCAACACATCAAGTTCGCGCCGCATTCCGTCTAATTGACGCAGTAAACCGACTCTATTATTGATGCGATCAAAATCCAGATTACGTGGCAAGCGAAACATAGGTGATGATGACACCTTGCCAGTATCTTTCCCTACCAGATCATAGATCGGCAGCGTCGCTGCCTGATTCGCCATGAACGGATTGTACTTTTGCCCCAGATCACCAGCGTAGGCTACATGCGATCGCGACTTCTGAAACGCGACATAGGGAGGCACACCGGGCTGATTTGCACCGCGAAACTTGGAAATGATAGAACCGATTGCCGGATATCTTTCGCCATTGACATTGGCCCTGGGAGCAGCTTGCCGGTGTCCGGTTTGCATGACTTTGTTGGGTTCATGATTACTCTTCTTGCAATCGACAGAACGTATGAGTGTGAATTTATCCAACATGGCTGCCTGTTTGGGCAAATGCTCACAGATGAATTCACCCGGAATGGCAGTAGCGATTGGCGAGAAGGGCCCGCGATTCATCAGTGGGCGGTCAGGCTTCATGTCCCACATGTCGATGTGACTCGGACCACCCGTCATCCACAACAGAATGACGGATTTACGGGATGGAATTTCGTCCGCTGCCAATGTGGACTCACTTCTTACTCGCAACAACTCCGGGAGACTGAGTCCAGCAATGCCTCCCATGCCTGCCTTGATCATGTTCCTCCGGCCCACCAGGCACAGGCCTTCGCGGTCGGTTCCCAGAAACGACGAAAAGGCATGAGCCTGATGAGAATCAGGGTGAGGTCGGTGATCAAGCATGGAAAATGCCTCCCCGCTAAATATTCGTGTCACGTAGCTCGCTAAAGCAGGTCGCGAATATCCAATGACGAACCGTCGACCTGTCCACTCTTGATAACAGAAAGCGTGGCGATAGGATCCCAAACCTGAGCGGCAAGGTCAAATACATCACTGCATCGGTGGATAACACATGATGCCCCAGTCTTCTTCGGCCCCCCATCGAGCCCAAATTGCAAGAAACGTCCGCAACAAATGATCCAGCATCAAAACACAACGCCGCACCGTGGTGCGATTCAACTTGCCATTATAAGTGGAAGCACCGTGCACCAACTGGCAACGCAGTAGATAGATTCGCTCAAAAACCCTTTCCAAAATCATGAGCCAATTCAACTCTGCGTACCAAGTTTGAGCGTCAAACTTGGAACGCCGGACCCGTTTAGCTCGCTGATCCGAGGGATCCTGCCAGAAATAGCGACTGAGATACTCATCATCAAACAGGGTGATGACAAGCTTCTTGTGCTCTTCCAGCTGACGTTGAATCAACTCATCCTTGTCGAGTTCCAACATCCTCTCAAGAAAATGGCTCCAGCATAAGATATCAGGAGATGGCTCCTGACGTTCACCATCCCATTGTCCATACAACGCGTTGAAGGCCGTCCAGAGGCTTAACAGTGATGAATCGAGTGCATCTTCGCTCTGAATTTCTTCACAGCGTTGCAACCAACTGCAGGCACGATGAAAGCGGATGTTCGTAGCGTTCTCGCGTTGCTCTGCATTCAACCGCTCTTTTTGTGGTTTCCAGAGTCGCCGCAGCTCGCGCACTGTCAAAGTTGCTTCAGCCATGTACGGGTCTCCCGATGTAAGCGACTCACCGAATCCAAGGAATACTTCTTAAACAGACTGAGACAACACCCATGATCAAGCATCAAAGCTTTCGCGGAGCCTTTTTGCGGAGAACAGGATTGCCTCGCTTCCTTTGGTAAGCCGATCGGCAAAACCTACAAAACCGTGGAACACTCCGTCCCACCGTCGCAAAGCGACCTGATTTCCCGCTGCCTTGAGCCGCTCAGCGTAGATTTCTCCCTCATCTCTCAAAGGGTCATACTGTGCTGTGATGACGGTTGATGCAGGCAAACCCGATAAATCGGAAGCCTGGGCAGGCGAGGCCAAAGATGACTCGGTTGTCTGTGCCCCTCCCAGATAAAGCTCCCAAAACATTTTCATACCCAGAGCGGTCAACAAGTAGCCGTTGGCATTCTCGCGATAGGAATCTGTCGCCTGCGCAACATCAATCACGGGATAAATCAGCAACTGATGACACAGAGGTTTTGCATCCTCATCACGATTGCAGTTTGCAACAGCAGCAGCCAGGTTACCACCCGCGCTGTCCCCGCCGACCGCAACTCGCTCACCATCCACGCCAAGTTCCGCAGAGGACTCTCGCACCCACCTGACCACTGCCTGACAGTCTTGTAGCCCTGCTGGAAACGGATGCTCGGGTGCAAGGCGATAATCAACGGCGATCACTACGCAGCTTGCTGCATTGGCGAGAGCTCGACAAATTGCATCGTGCGTTTCAAGACTGCCCAACACCCAACCACCCCCGTGAAAGTAAACCAAAACGGGAGGCGTGTTGTTCAAATCCGGACGATACAGACGTACAGGCACATCACCCCGCGGACCGACCACAGTCAGATCTTCGACACTTGAAACAGGCTCACGCTCGCGGTCGGGGAACCGCGATTCCATGGCGTCCCGCAGAACATGGATATCGACCTGATGCATCGGGGGTGCACCTTCGGGCGTCAGGATCGCCAGCAAGTGACGCGAATCTTCATCCAATGGCATGGCAAATCACATGGGTGCTCAGGGGAATTCAAGAGTTGGCCCCCCTTTTCTAGTCGGTCGGGTCGAATTTTTCCTCAGCGCAAGTCGCCAGTTCTCAAAATCAAACGATTGACTCGATTGGCCGTCCTGATTCTATCAACTGCATCAACGGTCTTGGCACTCGTGAGTCCAGTCGCAACTCTCCCACGTCCAACATGCGATGAAAGATGGTGGATAAAAGGTTTTCGATTTTGACAGGCTGCGAATTGGGTTCGCCGGCCACCGCGTCTGACCTGCCAACAACAGGCCCGAGATTCAGCCCACCGCCATACAGCAACAGAGGGCCCAACCTTCCCCAGTGATCACGACCGCCTTTGGCATTGATTTTTGGGGTCCGCCCCATCTCACCACAGGTAACCAGCAAAATTTTGTCACTCAAACCGCGGGCCTCGACATCTTCGATAAACGCTGACACGGCATGATCGTAAGGCATACCGACATACCTCATACCCTCATCAAGCGTGGCGTTATTTACATCGGCATGGAAGTCCCAAACGAAATTGGTAGTCACTGTGACAAAACGACTGCCATGTTCACACAATCGTCTCGCCAACAGCATCAACTTGCCTAGCGTCTGCCCATGATCACGATAATTTTTGTGGTTGTTCCACTTCTTATCAATTTTCGCCGGCGGCACCAATTTTGATGTGTCATAGCGATCAATCACCGCAGGATCTTCATGAGACAGATCAAAGGCCCGCGTTACCCCACCAAGAATCACGTCATAAGCCTGACGGTTGAACTTGTCGATTCCTTCCATCGTTCCTGTCGAATCAAGATCTCGTTTGAATCCATCCAGCGTTTGCAGCAGCGACCGGCGATCATCCAAGCGGCTTTGCGACAACTTCAACTTCATGTTTTCCATCAGAGACCCTTTTCCGCTTGGGACAAAAGGGGCAAACGCCGAACCCATTTTTCCAGTATCAGAAAAATCACCAAACTGCTTGGTTACCGTCTGGGCGTCCTCATCGACCGCCCGCGGCAACAGCACCGCATTGGATGGCATGCCTGTCTTCCCATCAGTGATACCGGATATACGGGAATACAGCGAACCAACGTTTGCTCCCAGACTGTTGGGACTGACAAGCGGCTTGATATTGTGATTACCGTCACCTGGCTGAAAGCTTCGTACAACCGTTGTCTTATCCGCCAAACGAGCCAGTTTCTCCAGCGAAGCACCATAAGTCAGCCCAGGCACCGCGGTTTTGATTTCACCATTGAAGCAGCGATACTCCGATGCTGCCGTCATTTTCGGATCAAAGGTTTCAGCCTGCGGAGGTCCTCCGTGCATGAACAGAAACACAACCGAACGATCTCGCAAGATCCGGTTCGACTCCGGATCACTTCCTGCCCCAAGCACACTGGAAAGCGAAAGGCCGCCAAGCATTCCTCCCAGACCGAGACTGCCGATCTGTAGAAAACTGCGTCGCGTGCGTGGGTCATAAAAGTCAATCATTACATCACCCGTTTTTCACACCAAGCATTGGACGTTTCCCACATCTGGCCGACCCCGGTATCACACGCGTCTAGCGAGATTGTACCCCAGAGCAACGAGTGACTGGAGTCCGGCGTCTGGATTCCACAGTTTACTCCCATCATTTTTTCAAAAACGAAGCAAGCTCACTCAACTCAGCAGGAAATCCGGTGATCAGCAGATCAGACATCTTCTCTGCTCCCTTTCGATTGAAGTGCGTACGGTCTCCTTTCGGGCACAGATCTGCGCTTCCCTCATCGCCCAACTGATTGAAAAGCTCCACGCTACTACGATGAAGATCAATGATCGGCGTCCCGGTCTTGACCGCAACAGCGCGAACCGCCTCAGCATAGGGCGTCAAAATCGAGTCAATTTTTCCATCTTTAAAACGTCTGCGTGTCATCGGTGAAACGAGCACAGGCTTCGCTCCGATCGCACGGGCATCCGCAATGTATTGCTCAAGATTCTGGCGATATGTGGTCGCAGGATCAGTTTCCCTTTTCGGTCCTTTACCCGGACAATCATTATGTCCAAATTGAATGAACATAAAGTCCGGCTTCTGTTTCAAGCAACGAGCCCAGTAGCCCGCGTCACGAAAACTCTTTGAGCTTGCCCCACCCTTGGCAAGATTGACTAACCCGACATTCGAACCAAACCGTTCTGCAAAAGCCAATCCCCATCCGGCTGAATCTGTCACCGTCGAGTCACCCGCCAACACAATGGCAAGATCACGCCGATGGCTCAGGACGAAGTCCACAATTGGCTTCGGTTCTTTCAAACTGTGGGGATGATGGCCTATTCCCGCTTTATGGATTACCTGAATCGGCCCATTCATCTCTGCATATCGCTTTTCCAGGATGGCAGTATTTTCAGCTACCGGCACAACAACATCCGCATCGCCAACCACATTCAAAATGGGTACGCGAGCAGTTGCCAAGGCCTGAAGTCCATCAATCGGATTTACTCTCGCCACCAGTGCCTCAGCCTCGGTCAACCCGTAAGCATCCAAACAGGTTTGCCAAGCCCCCCCCCCACCTTTCCCTGTGCCCTTGCCACCAGGCCAACTTTTAAAATCACAGACAGGTGCATCGCCGTAAATACAACTCACTTTGCCAGGATTTACTTTTGCCCAGTTGAAAATAATCAGGCCACCACGACTCATTCCTTCGAGTGCCGGTCGGGCATGAAACCCATGACTTTTTGTGAGGTAATCATAAAACCCATTCCAGATTTTGACGGCATCAGGTGATCCAAATAGATTCGCGACATCGGTATAAGCCACGTGATAACCCTGATTCAATAAAGCAATGTCTGTTTGTGGCTCATGACCAAAAAAACGAGCTCGCCAAATCCAAGGTTTTCCATCGGCAGTCACACGAGGAGTTACCACAATGCAACGTCGTCCACCATGTTCAAAATCGTAGCGTGGAAAAGAATGAAACTGGGACACCTTTCCCGGGAATGTCTCCGCAACGCACTTCTGAGTGAACGGAACAGGAAAAAAAAGGCTCAACGCGTAGGCGAAGAGAATACATGAGTACTCTTTCGAAAGCACCGAAACGTTATTTTGTGATTTCATGATAAATCCGCGGGTCGCTTGGATTTGCTGCTAGATGTGCGGGGCGTATCGTCGTGCCACTGCATTCCGATCGTACTGCGCTGCTACAGCACAGCCATAATACCCCGCCCCATAATACACCGCGGCAACAGAGTCGTCGCAGGTGCATGACCTCGGAGGCTTGGTGCGCCGCCGGCCCTGTCCCACATGATCTCCGCCCATCACCTGCATGCCCCGCATGAGACATCAAACATCGAGCGTGGTCTAGCTGATTTTTCTACCACAAACCCTGATAAAAACGACCAGCATCTAGCTTGAGGTGGCGAGACGGGTCGAACGGATTCTGCAACTCTGATTCCA
>JAPOKD010000495.1 GCA_029977825.1 Planctomycetota bacterium
AATTCATTCTGATGTTGCCAGAACTGGATCTGATCATCGTCATTACAGCGCACCAGCAAGGAATGGGAAAAATGCTAAGTACAGTACCTAAGAAACTCCTGCCTGCGTTCGCCCGCAACAAGTGAGGAGTGTTTTGGAAGGACGTGCAAGCTGAGTGTCGCTTTTGCTGCTGCTTGCCTCGACGCTACTGATGGATACCGGGCAGCGTGACAGTCGCTGTTGCAAGCTCAAGCAAACAGATCTGTAACAACCTTTGCCTCTTCCGGTCCAGTCAGCTGGTGTGAACGGCCCTCGTGCTGGAAGTTCAACTTGCGATGATCAAGCCCCATCAGATTCAGGATCGTCGCATGCAGGTCACGGAAGTGTACTTTTCCTTCGACTGCCCGGTCACCCGTTTCATTGGTTTTCCCATGAACGTAACCTGGTTTGACTCCACCACCAGCCATCCAGAAAGTGAATCCCTTGGCGTTATGTCCGGTCTCGTCTTTTCCATCCTCCGGTGTCAGACCCGGCCTACCGAATTCGCCACCCCACACTACGAGCGTGTCATCCATCAATCCACGAGCGGTCAGGTCTTCGAGCAGTGCCGCAATGGGCGCATCAGTCGTATCGCAATTGGCCTTCAGATCACGCCGATGATTCTTATGCTGGTCCCAGCCTCCATGGTTGAGTTCAATGAACCGTACGCCGGCTTCAGCAAATCGGCGGGCCAAAAGGCACTGTCTGCCAAAATCAGTAGGCCGGCAGGTACCGATCGAAAGTTTTTTTCCAACCCGATAACGTTTCAGCGTCGCTTCGGTTTCGTTGCTCAGATCTAACAGTTCAGGAGCTGTCGACTGCATTCGGAAAGCTAACTCCATCGATTCAATTACGCCCTCCAAATGTTTGTCTCCTGAACGTTGCAGTGCGTGCTTGCGGTTCATTTGCTGCACAAAATCCAATTGGCTCCGCTTGACTGACCTCGGAAGGTGGTGGCCGGAAATATCACGGATAGTTGCAGCAGACATATTTTCGCCGTTGGTGCCAATCGGCGTGCCTGCATATTCAGTCGGCAAGAATGCACTTGAGTACACAGATGGCTTGGCAGCGTTCAAGCTGATGAAGGCAGGGAGATTTTCATTCTCACTACCAAGACCGTACGAGATCCAAGAACCCATACTTGGCCGCTTTCTAAGACGTTCACCAGTATGCAATTGCAAAAATGACTGGGCGTGATTGCCTGTATCGGCATGCATACCATTGATGACACAAAGTCGGTCCGCATGCTTTGCTGTCTCTGGCAAAAGCTCTGAGATCCACATGCCACTTTCACCCCGTTGCTGAAAGGCAAAAGCCGACCCTGGATGTTTCTTGTTCCCTGTCTGTGGCTTGTAATCGAAAGTGTCCATCTGCGCTGGACCGCCACTCATGCAGAGAAAGATCACGCGTTTGGCGCGGGGTGATTTTCCTGCAGCCGGCGAATCCAGCAAAGTTCCTGCCGAACCAGCCGCTCGGCAGAGCGAGGCCTGCAACGCCAGATAACCAAATCCGCAAGACGCAGATTGCAACATGTGTCTTCGTGAAATCATATCAACCATCAATCCACATATCGAAATTCATTTGTCATCAACATCGCCTGACAGAAACTTTGCCAAACGCGCTGCCTTCGTGGGATCTCTTCAGCCACTATTTTCACAAACTTGGCATCAATAGCTACAAGATAATCCATCGCACGATTCAACTCGACCTCAGTGGGTAACCTTTGGAAACATGCCTGAAAAACGCTCCGGACTCTAGCCTGATCCGCTGACGTCCCGCTTTCCCCAAATCGCAAACTGTCAAGTAATTGACGAGCATAGATTTCAGATTGTGAAACAACAAATTCACTGTTCAAAAGAAACAAGGTCTGTGTAGGCAAAGTCGTAACATCACGCTGGCCAGCAATTCCCACTGCATCAGGCAGGTCAAAAGCGACTAATTCTGGAGGTGGTGCGTGCCTCAGCATGCACAGGTAGATACTGCGATGATTTGACTCCCGGTGCAGATTAGTCGCTTCACCCGGGGGCCAATTAATCAAAGCGTCCACTTCCTCAACCGCTGATCCCGGCTGTGGCGAATGGTCCAGCATTCCTGTGACTTGCAAAATGCTATCGCGCAAAGATTCAGCATCGAGACGCTGACGGGCATGCCGGGTCAGCCAACGATTATCAGGATCTGATTTCAATGAATCGGCATCATGTTGGCTGGCAAGCTGGTACGTCCGGGACAACACAATCTGCCTGATCATCTGTTTAACGGACCACCCTTGCCGAACAAATTCGTCAGCCAGATAGTCAAGTAATTTCGGATGCGTTGGTCTGGCACCGTAGACTCCAAAATCATCTGGCGTTCCAACGATCCCACGTCCCATCAGGTGCAACCAGATTCGGTTGACCATGACGCGTGCCGTATGTGGGTGATCGTCGCGAGTTAGCCAGTCCACCAACTGCTCCCTGCCGCTCCCGCTCTTTCCTGCTTTGAATGGTCCGTTTTCAAATCGATGCTTGGCAGTCTCAGGCAATGTTTCGTAAGCCGTCAAGACCCCCCGATTAACCGAAGCACCTTTTTTAGCACCATCGCCATTGATATGTATTTTGATGTCAGCCGGATTCGCTTTGTCGCGAACTCCCATCGCATACCCTTCAACTGGTGTCGGAATGATTCCTTTGGGCTGTCCCGACTCCGTGTGTAATCTGACAGCGGCATCACGATCCAAGCCACGATCGTAAGCAGAAAATTCACCTACGTTTCCCTGAAGGGGCGCGAACTTGTCACTTCGTCTTGCCAGACTGAATTCCCGTGACTTGCCAAAAGTTGCCTCAAGCTCAGACTCCAACTCAAGCTGACCATTCAAATACACTTCGACCGTCCCACCACGCCTCACCAGAACAATGTGGTTCCATGAGTTGGGAGGAATGACAGTCGAACCCTTCACTGATTTTTTCTTTTCATTTCCATTGAAGACAAAAAGCTTGCCAGTCACAGCTTTCTCGTGTTTTCCACCAATACCGAGATGGTCACCCGGTAAAGCCTTGTCACCTAACTTGGCCCGGGAAAACAGATAGGTCGTGATCGGCCGCGCATCATTGGCCAAGGTGTTACGAAACCAGAATGAAATACTGTAGGATTCGGCATCGCTTGGGAATTCACCCTGCAAGGCGTTTTCCTTTACCACGGCATACTCAACTTGATTGAACGAGAGCTCTGATTCCGGTTTCAATTGCCCGGCGTGCTCGGTCAGTGATTCATTGATTACAGGTTGAAGTTTTTGAACCGCATCCCGGTATGCTTCTGGCAAGACAGGCGTCTTGCTGCGGTCAGGTCGCGTCTGATCGCCGATCAAACGTGATCTTAACTCGTGCAATTCAGTTGGCGGTGCCGTCAATTTTTCATTTCCAGCAGCGCCGTACAGAGTCTGCGTACTCGAGAAAATCCCTGCAAGCGCATAGTAATCGCGTGTTGGAATAGGATCATGCTTATGATCATGACACCGCGCGCAGGAAATACTGAGCCCCAGTACTCCAGTTCCAACCACATTGATCTGATCGTCAACCACATCCATGGCAAAGTTACTGTTCATTGCCGAAGCCGGCTTGGAACCAAGTGCCAGAAAACCAGTCGCGACCAGATTGCGATTTCTCTCATCAGCGCCATCTGCCTTGAGTTTGTCTCCTATGATCTGCTCTCGAAGGAAATGGTCATAGCCGGGATCACGATTCATCGCATCGACCACGTAATCACGATACCGCCAGGCATGGGGAAACGTTGCGTTTCTTCCCAAGCCATCGTCACCGTTGGATTCGGCGTATCTTGCTACATCAAGCCAATGCCTACCCCAGCGAACTCCAAATGCGGGTTCCCCCAATAGCCGATCCACGAGTCGACGGACTGTCTGTTGTCCATGCTCTTGATACTCATCAACAAACTTCTCAACCTGATCAGAGGTCGGTGGCAAGCCTGTCAGATCGAAGTAGAGTCGTCGAACCAGTACCCTGTGATCAGCATCGAATGTCGGTTTCAGCCCAGCGGCTTCTATTCGCGCCAGTACAAATTGATCCAGTGGCCCACGAGGCCAAGTCCGGTCAACAACAGGCGGAACCGGTGAGACAACCCGCGGCTGAAAGGACCACAATGCATCTAAGTCATTGCTGCCCTTAATTGGCCTCACCGCCGCCTCGGTCCTCGGATCAAAAGCACCTTGGGCAATCCATTTTTCAAAGTTCTTCAATACCGACTCTGGCAGTTTCTCTGTCGGTGGCATTTCCATACCGTCATACCGCATTGCCTGCATCAACAGACTCTCATCGGGTTTTCCCGAAACAATGACCGCTCCTGACTCACCGCCCGAGATCAGGCCCGCTCTTGTATCAATCAACAACTTGCCACCAACCTCCTTCGAGTCAGTGGCGTGGCATTCGTAACAGTGCTCGACAAGGACAGGTCGAATTTTCTTTTCAAAAAACTCTGCCTGTTCACGATCAGACTGTGAAAAAGTGAGCGACGTTTGGAATGCGAGCAAAAACCCCATCGCTGGAAGAATTAGTTTCCGAAAACAAAATGTGGTCAGAATTCGTGAATTGAACACGACAAACACCAAGCGGAAAGAAAGTTGGGAGGGGCAGGCAATCATGGGAAGGACCCATTAGTCTAGTGTCACCATTCACCCATTGAAATGACTTTTCGTGGCGATAAACACGCGGATAAACGAATTTTGTTACTTATCGCATCGGCAGAACCCCACAATGACCAACCTGACAGGGACATCTGCCCGCACCGTTGGATGCACCATCTATCCAAGCAATGACCCCAAACACGAGGCTGAATGGCTGTTCTCCAACTGTTTTGCACTCTGCCATTGAACCTTGTAGGCATAACGGCATCGCTGGTTAAACTTAAAAGAAGGCTTCGATGAATTGGTCACTAACAAATCGG
>JAPOKD010000088.1 GCA_029977825.1 Planctomycetota bacterium
GCGTCTCTGCTAAAGCAAGCAGCAGGTATAGCCAAGGGCAGTGGTGTCCCCAACAAGACAAAAGTGGCAAAGGTCACCCGTGATCAATGCAAGGACATCGCTGAAAAGAAAATGGCCGATCTCAACGCTCGCAGCGTCGATCAGGCTGTGCGTATGATCGAAGGTACCGCCCGCAGCATGGGCATCGAAGTCGAGGGCTGAGAACGCCTGATTTCTGGCGGATCGCGCTGCCGCGCAGGCAGCCAGACGATTCGCTAGCCAGAAGCAGCTTCCAAAATAACCAACTCGAACCAGTCTGCGGCAGTCACCGTGACTGAGGCTTGTTGGTTAAGCTCGAATGGCTTTCGCGTTCCCGCACCACTAGGTAAAACCCCTAATTAAAACCGTGAAGTCAATCGACTGGGCACGGCTGACGTTCGGTAGCCACGTGCGAGAACGATCCTCTATTTCTGTGTGGCTGATTCAAATCGACGTGGAGATCTGGTTTCACGATGGAAGCCCGAACTTGCGTGCGTTGCAACTTCATGATGCACTTCATGATGCACGCAGAGCAGCGACTTCATGATCGGGAATCCCCATCGTTCGGAGCGTGTTGGCGGCATGGTGCAATCGTAATGTTTTCTCGGCATGCAGCCCTGCCAATCGGCTTAGCTCCGGATAATCACGACGGATCTGATGAAGCAAGGCTGGGATCTGTTTGGTCGACGTGTAACTGTAACCGATGCTGCCATCACCGCCGGCTAAATCCAGTTGGTCTGAGAGCCAACAACCTTTGGGAACAATGACCGGTACACCACGGATCAGCAACTCCAGAAGCACGCCACTGCAGCGTGCCACGTAACGCTCAGGGTTGTACAGAAACAACCCGACATCGGCAGAATCGAGAAAGCTGTTGTAGGACTCCTCATCGAGGTTCCCTGATCGAACTTCAAGTCGGTTTTCAGGGTCCCGCCCTCCGTTGTCGATTGCGTTGCGAAACACGCTTCTGAGGTGAAGGGGAACCATTCGCTGCCAGCGTTTTTCAGGAACCTGCACCGCCATTCGAAAATTACCCGTCTGCAGGTGGGACCCCCACATCTCGGAAAGCACGAACTTCATTTGCCCACGACCTTTTTCCGCCCGCGGCAAACCAGCCAACACGATGTTGAGTGGCTGTTGCTTCATCTTCAAAATACCTTGGCGATTTTTAGTTTCACACCTGGGTCGGACCGGGTAGGGGATCGCTGTTGCGTGTACCCCAACTTGTTCCAACTGTCGTGCGAGCGGCTCGGTCGTCGCGTGCAAATGGACAGTGTGCTTTCCAAGCATGGCAAGCGTTTGATTGACCTGTTCTCCATAGAGCCTCGCCTCGTTGCTGACGCTGTCACCCTCATAAAGAGCAAAGTGCAGAATCACATGTACCGTGAGCGGGTTGTCAGACCTTAGTTCGCGAAGGGCCCGAGCGAGTGCCAGCAGTTGAAAATCATCACCTGTATTGACGACAATGCGATCTTCCGGACGCATTTTTTTCTGACGAACGACCTGCAAAAAGCCGTCAGACCACGCTTTGAGCATATTTTGCGGCCTGACGTTGTGCCGAGAAAAAGGATCCCGCAATTGATGCCAAACCCGCTCAAAACGGGTACTGCCAATCGGCTTCCCCTGGGAATTTCGTTTCACCCGGGACGTTCCATCAACACCCAAAGACCAGCGTCTCATCCGATGAATACTGAAAACTGGCTCACAAATCAGATCGACATGCTCCTCGTTGAATTTCTGGTGCACGGCGAGACGGGGTGCGTAGCCGAGTTCTTTTGCCCCACCTGCGAGCAGCGACGCCAATTCCAGAAAGTGCCCACCTGTGCCGGCGATGTTGTCGTCAATCAACCATATTCGCGGAGCAGTGCTAGTAGTCATCGACAAGTAATCCGAAAGAACTATTGATACAGGCGGCTGGCAAGGCAAACGAAGCTGCACAACCAACCTCAGTGAACACGCTATGACAGGGGGGATTGGCACCGGAATGCTTGACCAATCCCAGCTTCTCTCCCTCAATCATTATGGGATAGCAAAAATGGACAAAATGCGTCCATAGAAGCTTGATTTTTGTCTCTCCCTGTAAATTTCCCGGGGGGGTTATGGGATTCTGGGCTTGGTCGGTTGGGCCGGAGCGGGGTGCGGACAAATCAAGGCAGATTCAAAGCGTAAAATCGGCCCATGGCCGGCAAGAAGGTGGGTAGCTTGCACACTTTCGGGAAACAGCCCATCTCGCGGCAGGTTAAACTGTTGGTACCTGCAGGATCGGTGTTCGCCGGCATCGCAACCCAACTCTGGTTTGTGGTGGTGGGCTGTGCCCGCTTCTGCGTAGAATCATGTTGTCGGGTACAAATGCTCCGTCTGCCCGCAAACCACCGAATTCGCTACCAGCAAGTTTTCAAACATGTCGTCGTCAAAACCCGGAAATCGTGCTCCCGCTGCGTCCAAGATGGGAACCACCGCAGATGCAGTTGCCGCACGCCTTCGCGAAAGCCTGCTTCAGGACAGAGAGGAACTGGAAGTCGACAAGATTTTCCGGGCATTGGTCAAGATCGAAGGATCTGACTTGCACATGAAGGTGGGGCAACCTCCGATGGTCAGGACGCGTGGAGAGCTGAAAGCGCTGAACCGTCCACCGATCGATTCAGAGGAGATGGTCCGTCTGCTGCTTCCGATGATGGATGAAAGGAATCTGCTGATCTTTGAGGAAGAGGGTGGTGCCGACTTTTCACACACGATCGACGTGGACGGAACGCGGTGGCGTTTCCGCGTCAACATGCTGAAATCGCTGGGCAACATTGGACTCGTTGCTCGACGGATCAGTAATTTCATTCCCGACTTTCGCGGCCTGTTCTTGCCGGAATCGATTGAAGGTCTATGCCACTATGATCAGGGCATGATTCTATTGGCAGGTGTCACGGGATCGGGCAAGAGTACCACCATCGGTTCCATGCTCAATTACATCAACAGTATCTATCGCAAACACATCCTGACGCTTGAGGACCCGATCGAATTCATATTCACCGAGGACAAGTGCCTGATCAACCAGCGTGAAGTGGGTCAGGACGTGAAGGATTTCGAGATCGGCATGAAGCATGCTGTTCGTGAAGACCCTGACATCATTCTTGTGGGTGAGCTTCGAGATGAAGAAACGTTCATGACAGCGATTCACGCGGCCGAAACTGGCCACTTGGTGTTTGGAACAATCCACGCCTCGAGTGCCTCAACCACCATTGGACGTATTCTCGACCTGTTCCCCGAAGAGATGCACGGCGCCATTCGGTCGGCGATTGCGTTCAACATGAAAGGGATTGTGGCTCAGAAACTGCTCAAGACGATTCGCCCCGACGTACCGCGGGTACCGACATGTGAAGTCATGACGTTCTCTCCCATGATTCGAAAATTGGTGCTTGAAGGCGATGACCACAAACTTCCTGATGCCATCCGCATCGGTGAAGAGGACGGCATGCAGGACTTCACCATGAGCCTCAAAGGTCTGATCGATGATGAACTGATTGATCGTCCAACTGCATTTGCTGTAGCCCCAAACAAAGATGCACTGAAGATGGCCCTGAAAGGCATCGACGTCAAAGCGCCGGGTATCCTGTGATCTGCAAACCTTGGACCGACAGGAGCCTTGTCAAACAGTCCGAGCATTGTTCGGTCCAATCCCTGAACACTTTCTTTGCTTCCTTTACATAAGGTGCGGCTGATTGGCGAGACCATCGCTTGTCAGCCCCACTCGTAAATTCTGTCGCGGCTACGCATAATTCTGTAACCGACGGCATCACTGACACATCCGAAAAAAGGCATACGCGAGACGATGGCCGAGCAAGAAGAACCACAGCTGTGGCAAACGGCAGCACCTGTCGAGTTTATTCCTCACGTTGACGAACGAACCGAGGCGCAAGCCTTACTGATCTCCACGCGGCAAGGTGCAGGATTCGCGGTTGCGGCTGGCCAGTTGGGACACGCGCTTCAATCACGTGCAACTCACCTACTGATGGATTACTCGCAGACTGCCTGTGCGATGCGGTACCAGATTGACGGTGAATGGGAACAGCTTCCCCCGCTCGACAGAGAGGTGGGCGATGCCATGCTCTATGCACTCAAGCAGCTAAGCCTGCTTAATCCTGCAGATCGACGCTCGGCACAGACGGGTAAATGCACTCTTAAACTTGCAAAAGCAAAATACACACTGGTCATTCAGGCACAAGGAGTGGCCTCAGGAGAGCGTGTTCTGATCAAGATGGAACCTGTGGATGTTCCATTCGAGCGGCTAAGTGATCTCGGCATGCGTGACAAGATGATCGAGTCATTGAAAGACCAGCTCAATTCGGAGGGAACTGTGGTACTTGTCACGGCTCCAAAAGCAGCTGGACTGACAACCACATGGGCCGTCACACTTGCAGCAGCCGATCGCTTTATCCGTGACTTCCAGGCTTTCGAGGATCAAGAGCAACCCGAACCGGAAACCATCAACATTAGCTCCAATTACTTTGGTGGTGACACTGGTTTGACCGAGTCGGAACTGTTACGCAAAGCCATTCTCAAAGAGCCGGATGTAATCGTGTTTCCGGAATTGCCACAACCTGATTCCATGCAACTTGCTCTTGAGCAGGTAGAAAAGCACGAGAAGCAAGTTTACACCCGCATGATCTCCGACAGCGCGATCGGTGGCCTGGTTCAATTACTTCCCAAGTATCGTGATTCAGCAGGACAGCTGGCTAAAAGAATCAGCGCTGTTTTGTGTCAAAAACTGGTGCGCCGTCTCTGCGACAACTGCAAGGTAGGCTTTGAACCTCAGCCTCAACTTTTGAAGCAGCTGGGGATTCCCGCGGGGCGAGTCGCAATGCTGTATCAGCCATTCGTGCCTCCACCCATCGAACAACAAGTGGATGAGAATGGCCGTCCAGCTCCGATAGTGCCATGCCACGTGTGTAGTGGACGTGGATACGTCGGTCGCATTGCGATTTTTGAACTGTTGAGTCCCGGGGACCAGTTGCGGGCAGCTTTAATGAAAACGCAGGACCTTGCCAAGCTGAATCAGATTGCAAAAGCAGAAGGCCATAGGGGCCTGCAGTCAGAAGCGGTTCTAACAGTCGCTCGCGGTCTAACCAGCCTCGAAGAATTGAAACGGGCATTTGCCCCCAAGTAAGTCGTTGCAACGGCCATCAACGCAGACTTGCGTTGCAACGGTTGACAACGAATCGATGACTGCCAGCGACGTCCCAGAAGGAAGGCTGCCTGTTCAACACGCGTCGGCGGTCAAGCGGCCTCGTCGTAGTAGCCGGGTTCATCGAGCCCGTCACCATCGAAATCACCCACTACAGGCTGACTGTCCTCGGACGGTCGGGGCACGACAATTTGCTGGTCGTTGCCAGTAATGCGTTGATCACCATCGGTATCGATGATCCAAACATCACCGCGAACGACTCCGATTTCATCAATCTCATCGCCATTAAAATCACCTACGATGGGCTGGTCGCCTGGTTGGCCGTACTCAATTTTCTGATCACGGTCGGTCCAGCGACCGTCACCATCAGAATCGAGCAACCACTTCCCGTCACGGAACACGGCGATTTGGTCAATCCCATCGCCGTTCCAGTCACCCACCATTGGCGTGTCTACCTGTTCTCCGTATTTGAACACATGATCCACGACGTCTGCTCGCAGTTTTCCACTGTCACCGCGTTGCAGGAATCGTCGTGGGTCTGTTTCGGGCGCGGCCGGATTGGCATCAAAGTCATCAGCTTTCATAGCCTGACGACGGCGTTTATTGGCCGGATCACTTAAGCCAAGCTCACGTTTGATCCTCTGTGGATCACGTTGCCATTGCCGACCAAAAATTCCAACATCATCCTTACCGTCACCGTCCCAGTCACCTACAACGGGCCGATCCAACGCGGTCCCGAGTTCGATCCAAAGATCACCCGGATCCCAAAAACCGTTTCCATTGAGATCAACAAACCATTGACCAGCTACATAAATCACTGGTTCATCGGATCCATCACCATCGAAGTCTCCAGACAAGGCGATCGCGCCCTCATCGCCCAAGTCAAATTCGGATGGGTGTACTGTTGCTGACCCCCGACTTCCGTCAATCCCCTGGATGGTCCAGCGACCGCCAGCATGAACACCCCCTGCCCACGCCTGACTGCGGCTCTTTGAACTTGCACCGCGGAAGATCCCGTCCTCCACTTTCTCGCCCCTCGGAAAGCCACCATTGATCACACTAAGGTGCCAGGAAACCGCCCAGTCATCGTACATCCGGCTTTCGGTACTGATGGGAACGGGATCCACAAACGTTGCAATGCGAATGGTGGATTCAAACGTTTCAATGGGCACGATGACTTGGGGCACTTGGACAACCAACTCGCGAGGTTGCTGAGGTACTTCTGCTTTCACGACCCGCAACTCACTGAAATTGTTCTGCTCGCTAGCCTCACCAGCCGCGACCGTGACATTAAGAATTGCATCATTGCCGGGTTCGGAGTCGAGTGTGTTTGACAACATCGCGACCAGAGACTCCAGCTCTACGTTCTGCTGGTCAGAAGCATTGAGCGGCTGCCCACCAGTGGTTCCCGCAGTATCGATGCCATCAACGAAACCAGCGGGTTGTCGCTGATACACATGGTAGGTTCCGGGACGCAGCCCCGTGAACTCATAGAACCCCGTCGCATCCGTCGAAGCGAGAAATGCTTCGGTACCAGAGCCGGGTAGAAAATCATCACCGGTAACCGGCCTTCCCAGTGAATCACGCAATTCAAGGGAAACCCCTTCCAGACGAACATCATCGCTCGTCAGCAAGCCATCGCTGTATTCCCGCAGGGACTCTGGAAGCGGTGGCTCCGCAAGACTCAATTCCTCGCCATCCTGAAACACAAACCCACTGATAGATACCGGAGGCACTTCGGGAAAGTTATAGTCCATGGCCTCAGAGCCTGCGGCCAAGGTCAAACCGATCAGCATGTCGTCCACGGCATCAGATCCACCATGATCGCCAACCACTTGGCCACCATGGAACAAGCCTGCTGGCTGCGTTTGGCGAATGGCATAGACACCGGGCATCAACCCGTCAAAGTGATAATTACCTTGTGCATCAGTGTGCGTCGTACGCAACAACGTGTCTGCGGCCCCGAGTTCAGCCGCACCCAATAATTCGATCAACACACCTGGAATAGGTACCTCACCAGCATCATATTTCTGATTCACATCAGATTCTTGCCACACAGCTCCCTGGACCGATGCGGGCATCAATTCACAGAAGTCATAACGGCTCAGGGTCTCTCCCCAACCGACAGGAACGTCAGCAATCCAGTCGTCGCGACTATCATCTCCACCAGCAGTACCAGCGGATTGGTGCCCTTGTAGCCAACCTTCAGGCTGCAATTCATGAACCGAGTAAATCCCTGCGGCCAAGCCTGAGAACTGGTAGAAACCATCTGCATTGGTCAAAGTGCTTGCAACAACAGTCCCCGCGCCATCTCGCAATTCAATGGCAACGCCGATGATTCCGGGGTCCCCATCATCAAACTGGCAGTCATCATCAAAGTCCGCAAACACATGCCCAGTAAGTTCCGCACCCAACTGCTCGCAGAAATCATAGTCCACGGCATCCTGCCCTGAGGCCAGCAAGACATTGCCAATCCGACTTGCATCCAGCACCTTGCCACCCACACTGCCAGCAGACGCGCCACCGTCGAAATACCCTTCGGGCTGTTCTTCGACAACCGTGTACTCGCCCGGGGCGAGTTCCACGAAGGCGTAACGTCCTTCGAGATCTGTGACGACATGGTCAACCTCAACCCCAAGGTGATCGAACAACCGAATCACCACTCCTGGCAATGTGGGCTCATCAGCATCAAAAAGGCAATCACCATCCAAGTCAACGTGCACACGGCCAGCTAACGAAGCGTGCAAAACCTCCCCAAAGTTGTACTCAACAGCAGACTGCCCCTGCTTTACATGGACGCCCGACAGTTCATCGTTGACGTGGTTACTACCAGTCAACTTACCTTGAATGGTCCCCACACTATCAAGACCATCGGAGAAACCGACTGGCTGTTCCGCGATAACCGTATAGACACCCGGCACGATTCTTTGAAATTCATAGTGACCCTCACCATCGCTTTTGACAGTTGCGACTGTCGTACCTGCTTCGTCAATCAGCTGTACGTCAACACCGCTGATTGGTATCTCTTCAGGATCACGAATACCGTCATTAGATTCATCATGATAAACGTAGCCACTGATCGACGCTGGCAGGGCTTCGCAGAAATCGTATCCAACACCAACACCACCCGGACTCATGGTGATGCCATGAATCAACGTACCATCGATACTTGTACCCACTTTAACATCATCGATCATGCCGACGTGTGAATTCCCATCAATCACACGTGCTGGTGTGAATTGCACCAACCGATAGTTTCCGATGGGTATACCATTGAATGTATAACTGCCATCCTGATTCGTGCTGGTTTGGGCAACAAGCGTCCCCCGACTGTCTTGCAAGGCAATTTCAACTCCAGCCAAAGGTGTGGATTCAATGCGTGCCTGTTGTTCGTGACAGTCATTATTCGGGCTTGCAAGATAGACAATGCCCGAGAGGGAACCCGCAGGTATTTCGGCAAAGTTGTACTCAACACCAACATCACCGCCGGCAAGAGAAATCGAGTGAATCAGATCTCCGGGATTCTCGGCAACGCCTACCGTCACATCACCGACCTGCCCTGCCATGTCGTTTCCGTCGAGAAGATCGTCAGGCTGAACCAGTTCAACGACTTCGTACTGTCCGGGCGATAAATCTGAGAATGAATAAGAACCGTCACCGGCAGTCGACATGACCAGAGTCGCTTGGGGCACAAGCGTGTTGATTGGCACCAACTGGACATTTACCCCTGGAATACCCTCCTCACCGGGATCACGAACTCCATCATTGTCTGAATCAAGGTAAACAAAACCTGACAAGGCTGCGGGCTGGGCTTCAGCAAAGTCATAGTTCAGTGCGACGGAGTCTCCCAGTGGCATGTCCAGTTCTGAGAGCATATCAGCCGAATCCGCCTGCCCCACGACATTGCCATTCATCGTTCCGGGTATGGCAGCAACACTCATCAAATTTCCCGGTTGTGTTTCAACCAGACGATACTGACCAGGCGGAATGCCCAGCGAGGTCGGGAAGTGGTACTTCCCATGAACATCCGTTGTCGCACGATAACCTGTATCGGTGTACTCGCCTGTTTCGGTCTGCCGAAACAGGGTGATCTCGACACCTTCCAGCATTTGTTCACCGGGTTCACGGTTGGCATCCAGATCATTGTCCAGCCAGACATGCCCCGAAATCTCAATGGGCTTTGGAGTCTGAACAAGACTCAGGAGCGCGGCAGCTGATCGATCCGGCCTGCTATCGATATCATCTCCCTCATCAGGCGGCAAATCCAAGCCATGGACTGAGACAGGATCACCGTAATCATTCACGAAGATTGCATCAGCATGACTGGTTTCGTAGTGGGGTGCTTCCAGCGTCACTGCCAGGATTGAATCCTGAAACTCCTGGCCAGAAGTAATCACATCAAGCCGGTCGTTGAATACGGCAAGATCGGCGGCATTACGCAGCACTTCATCAACATCAACGGAGAATTCGAGTCGGTCGCCGGCTCGAAAATCTGACAACCTGAGAACCAGTTCCTGACCACCATCTTCAATCGTGGCCGTCGCGTTCACTTGCTGTCCATCGCGAGTCACGACTTTTACGACCTGGAAGTCGTGCGCACCACTCTTGCCGCGACCACCAATAGCAGTGTCGTAGATTGGGTCACCGACACTCAACCCATCACCATCTTTATCCGTTCGAATACGGAGCTCTGTCAGCTTGGTATTGGGAACACCACCATTGAATGAAAGAATGAATCGATCACCCTTGGAGTCACTACCGACATCCTGATCTGTTTCAAGGTAATCGGTTTCCAGATACACGATACCCACATGAAGAGGATCGGCCGCCAGCAGCCTGCGAGACTCAAGATGCTCTGGTCCACGTGTTCTGCGTTTCAATAATTCCGTACTGGTAGCGCGATTACGATACCGATTTCGTTTTGCCTTCCAGATCACGCTGGCACCTCCATGTGCCCGTTGGTTTTGGCAGTTTTATCTTCTATCCCGCCATTTGCAGTAGCTTTCAATCCACCCGTGGTCCTGTACCCGCGGCCCCAGCCCCCGCAATTCTCTGCCGCCCCGCAACGATGTCGGCAATGGACCAACGACGCAACGTCGCGTCGTAGCTTCCTGAAAACAACAATCCGGTCTGTGCATCCAGAGCAATCACACTACCCGTGTGACCGTCCAGCCGTCGCACGACTTGCCTCTTTTCCCAATCAACGATTCGAATCACATTGTCCGATCCGGCAACGGCAACCAATTCTGAATTCAGAATGGTCACCGCAAACAACTTGCCCGTTGTCGCACGGAATCGACGTGGTGGCTGGGCTCCAGAAGTATCGAACACAGAAACGAATCCATCCTCCGCGACACAGATTGCGATATTGCCAGACGGTAAAAATGCAATGTCACGAATACGAGCTGTATGCAGCCGATGCTCTTCGCACTGTTTCGTCGCAGTATCAAACAGATGCAACGTGCCACAACGACCGGCAACCGCCAAAACAGCTGCATCATCGCGATATCTGACCGCTCTGAGATCCTGACACGCACATTGCAAAGCGACACGCTGGCTTTCCCCATTGCCCAGCAGAAACACTTCACTCTCAAATCCCACTGCTGCAAGGCCGCTACCATCTGGCGCGAACGTGACCTCGGCCAGCGCGGGGGAACCGGCAACCTCGCGGATGAAACGAAAAGATTCATCGCGGTTCCAAAGAATCAGACGTCCATCATTCCCTGCTGAAACCAATCGTTTTCCGCTTGGATCAAAATCGAGTGTGCGAACAATGTCACCATGTTCAACCAATGTCCGAACTACCTTCAGATCTTCGGTACGCATGATCCGAATTTTGTAATCATCACCGGCAGCAGCAAGATATTCACCCCGTGGATCAGCAGCGATTGCGGTCACGACACGCCGAATCCCCGTTTGCCCCAAAGGAATCGTTCGACAGGCCACAGGTTTTCCAATCACCGGCCGCGAAGCAACTTTCTCATCAGCCGGTTCGTCCGCTGCAGACCGCAAGGATGATACAGAGAGAGCCAGAAGACTGGTTGAAACGAGACATTGTCGCCGTGAAAACCTACTCGTCATCCCAACTCTCCTGTTGAATAACCCACGATCTACCGAGGCAATCCCCAAAATTCGCGCACGCCACCCCGTGCCAAGGGAACCACGGCCTTCGTTTTGAATCGGCAGTGACCAGACAACCGCATGACCCTAATAATCGGAAAACTTTGCTAACGAAACACAGTCACGCCTCTCTGTCGCCACGCTGACAACCAAATTTCGCCCGGAAAGCAATACATTCCCGCCTCGATTCCTCTTCCCATGACCGCTGCCCCATTGCTACTATCCGACCAGTTCGTCGTTGGCTTTTGCTAGCGACTGTCAGTTTCACGCACAGCAGGTAGGCGTCACGGATGATGCGACTCACTATTGTCACTTTGGTGGTCATGCTCGGTTCATTGACCTGTTCAGCGCAGCAGGAACAGGCTGGGCAACAACCATTTCCGCCGCTAAGTCCAGCGGCCAAAGCCAACCTTCAGCAAGTGCTGGTGAAGTGGGAACAGCAAAGTCAGGCGATGAAAACGCTTGAATGCAGATTCATGCGGTGGCACTACGACAATTTTGCAGCCCCAGCCAACGTGCCCGCATCCAAAGCAGAAGGCATCATCAAATACGCTTCGCCAGACAAAGGGCTATTCCGTACTGAACAACTTGTGTTCTTTGCTGGCCTGGATCCGCAAAGCAAAAAACCCGTATTCCAACCGCAAACCAATCAGTTCGGGGAATACTGGGTATGCAATGGCTCTCAATTGATCGAATTCAATCGCAGTAAGCAGGAATGCACGATTCAAGACCTCCCTGAACACATGCGGGGGAAAAACATTGTCAATGGTCCACTTCCCTTCGTATTCAATCTGAACGCCCAACAGATTCAGGAAAGATACTGGGTGCGGCAGGTCGCGTCGCCAGATCCTGCCATCATCGTCGTAGAAGCATGGCCCAAGGTCCAAGAACTGCGAGCACAATACAAGCTTGTGCAGATTGCGTTGGAGAAAGCAACTTATCAACCTCATGCTTTGTTGATGTATGCTCCTAACTTCCATCCCAAGAATGCACCAAAATGGGATCATTACGAATTCAAGGACATCAAGCGTAACGCTGTGACTGCAGGATTCCAGCAGAAGTTCCTTGGCAACTTTATCCCCGATACACCACCAAAGAGTTGGAAAATCATCCGCGAAAAGCTAGCTCCACAGCAAGCCCCACAGCAACAGCAACAAAAGCAACAGCAGGCGCAAAACCCAACCAACATTCGGGGCTAGCGCTGTGAAAAACTGAAAGAGCACCAGCTCACTTATCCTCTGCCACCTGTCGTGGCTATCTTCCCACATCGGAGTGACCATAGGCAGAGAC
>JAPOKD010000602.1 GCA_029977825.1 Planctomycetota bacterium
AGACGCCACCGTTCCACCGCAATTTCCCGGCAACCCTCAGGATTTTGAAGACGCCATTGAAGATCAACAAAGTGTTTTTACTGAAAGAGCAGGGTTTCTTCAGTCGATGCTGCGTAGCGAACAACCAGCAAGCACACAGGCACCAGAATTGATTGTCGGCTGCGGGGTCATCGAATACGGCGCCGCTGTCAACGTTTATAGTGCCGTTATCAACATTGACTCCAACCACCAGGTTGAAACCTGGTACGGAAAAACCCATCTGGTGATGTTTGGAGAGTACATCCCGATTCTGCCCTCGATTCCGGGTTTAAAAAATCTGGTTCCTCCCGGCATGGGCCTGAAGCAGGGGAATGGGGGTCAACTGATGCGAGTCGGGGACACTTGGATTGCGCCCAATGTCTGCATTGAGACAGCGGTGGAGAGAGTCACCCTCAACCAGATGCATGAATTCCATGCTCGGGGCCAAACCCCCGATGTCATTGCAACGGTAACCAACGACGGGTGGTTCGACGATACTAGCGTCATCGACCATCATTTGCGTTGTGCTCAGATGGTGGCAATCGCATGTCGACGCCCGATTCTATCAGCTGCTAACAATGGTCCTACTGCATGGATCGACAGCCGTGGCCAGATTGTTGAACGTCTTGAGGCTGGAGAAGACGGCTTTGTCATTGCTACACCAAAACAGGACAATCGAATCAGCCTGATTGTTCGCATTGGAGATTGGCCAGCTGCTGCCACTGTAATCATCTGCATCGCACTTGGCTTGTGTGTGCGCAACCGTAACGCTGATGGGCTTGCCAGTCCTTCAACAAGTGCTGCAGAACGGACACCATCGCAAGACAGCGCAGTGGAAACCTCCTAAGCCCGCCTAGCGTCTGTCGCCCGGTTCATCAGTTGCATCGCGTACTCAACACGACCCGTTGGCTCACTCCGCACCCTCAGCCGCTGCCGTGTCATAAATCGGCATATGCCGGTAATACACTTCAAGGCAATACAAAGACAAGCAGGTGGTATAAAGTCTGCCCGCATTCTTGCCCCAGCGATCCCGCTGCGGCGCCCAACTCCCGCTCTCGCGACCAGTTTTAACCTGCGCCTTGGGCAATTCGACCTTCATCACATCGTTCCACCGCCGCCAAGGCGAACCGCCGAAATGATGCAACACCTGAGTTGCATAGTACCAGTAATAAACGTCTTGATCAGCGATATCAAACGGCGCGTCTTCCACCAACGCTGAGATGCCCCGAACCATCGGCGGATGATCCCGTTTCCAGCCGATGTACTGCCGACACAGTAAACCTTCGGCAGTCATCGCTGAACTGGGTGCAGTGCGGGCCTGGTAGCCGTAAGCTGCTCCATCGTAGGAAGCGGCATCATCAAGATAAAGCATGACGCGATTAAGCACCGACACGTTGACATCCAGCTTGGCCGCCCTCCCACTCTCCAGCGCCATCACGTACCACCCGGTCATCGATGTGTCAGAGTCAAAATTGGGTTCGTATCGCCAACCACCGGCATCAGACTGTGCCTTTTCAGCAAAATCAATTGCCTGCTGGGCATGAGGACGCAACCAGGAATCGCCCGTCATCCCATACAATTCGCAAATCGCAATCGACGCCTGCGCCTGTGCGTACATCTTTTCGTGACTGCGAGCATTCTTAGCGAAGAAACCTTGCCGATCCTGCTGCTTGACGAGCCATTTCATTCCACGTTCAACAACTTCCTGATAGTCGCCCTTCTTGTGCGTGTGCCCATCGCCCAGATACGCAAGCAACGCCATGGCGGTTGCCGCCGTCTTATTCTCGGTGAACCCCCCGTCATTGAATGGCCCTCTCATGCTCCAACTGCCATCCTTCAACTGATTACGTTTCAACCACTCCAATCCAAGCTTCACAGCTTCCTGTGTTTTCAGCGTACCACCGAACCGAGCCAACAATGCCTTCTTGATGGCTCCACTGCGTCCGTTGAACATGGGCTGGGCAAGCTCAATCGTTCCCTCCCCGATCTCGACCGGAACGACGTCCTCAACTGTATTCATCTCCGCAGATTCAAACAGTGAATCAAGATCTACGTCGGTCTCAACATCCTCCATCACCTCACTGTCGTTGGGTGCATCAGCTGGCGAGATTTCGAACTCTGCAAAGTCGACAGGCGAATCACTGATGCTTTGTCCGATACTGAGCATAAGCGTCCCGATAGATGTTCCTGCCGGAGTACTGATGAATGCAAGAATCAACAACAGAATCAAATGGATCACCATGCTAACCAACCATGATGGTGCTTCACGGGTCACCTGATCACGGGTATTCGGATCCTCACCATCTCCATTGGGAGGTAAAATGTCATCGAAACTGTTTTCGCTCGGCGCCGGTTTTTTTGCCGTTTCTCCAACACCGGCTAACTCGCCTCGCCAACGCAGGCCTTTAGCGGAACCAACCCCAGTTGGTACCGTCGCCCCTCCAGGTTTACGAACCGGCGGCAGGGTGGATCGAGGTGGAGGCGGGGGAGGAACGGGTAATCCATTCGCGCCAACAGGAACTTGGGACGCCGCAGAAGAAGGGTTCTGCGGAGCAACTGCTGCTTGAGACTGAGGAGCAGCCGGCTTCTGTGTTTGGGGAACGGCTGCCGATGGCGTTTGCGGAACAACAGGTGCGGGCGCTGGCGCAGCAGCTGATGCTTGAGGCTGAGGAGCAACCGGCTTCTGTGTTTGGGGAACTGCTGCCGATGGTGTTTGCGGAACAACAGGTGCAGGCGTTGGCGGAACAGCTGCTGCTTGAGGCTGAGGAGCAACCGGCTTCTGTGTTTGGGGAACTGCTGCCGATGGTGTTTGAGGAGCAACAGGTGCGGGAACTTGTCGCGCGGCAGGTTGAGGAACTTCCGGGGTGCTGGGCGTTGCAGCGTGCTGAGTCGCGTCGGTCTGTCTCATTGCAGCAGGCGGAGGCGGCACCACTGGACGCCCCACGCCGAGCTTCGACCCTTTTGCGGGAGGCAACGACGAGACACCTGCCGCCTGGGGCGGCAAGCCGTTTGGTGGAGGCGTTGGCGGCGCACTTCCAGCGGGCGGTTGGACTCCGCTAATGTCGTCGCCAGATCGGGTTGTCGTTGAATCGTCGTGTGTCATCGGTTCGAGAGGGTTCTCTAGATGGCTGCGGCGATAGTGCGTAGACGCAAAGCAAAGCAGGAAAAGAAAAGAAACATGGAAAACTCCAAAGGTTTGGCATGCAGACCCTCACGCCTCCTATAGGATACGGGGCAAGTCGCTTTAAAGCGAATCGGATTCGTGAATGCGACCCTTGAAGCGGAGAAAAAGAGATTAAAAAACCCGATGTTCCCGAAATTCACCGTGATTCCAGCTACGTTGGCAATGCCGATGAGGAAACCTCAGCCATTTCGTAATGCAGAACCTTTAGCGGCAGATCATGTCCAATCATCCGAAGCCTGGAACTACCACCTGACCGGCAATCGACCCTTCTTTGCCTAAATCTCCACGTATTGAACTTTTTACCTGCTGGAATTCTGACGAATTGGGCTCCAAAACGCCATTTTCTTTGAAATTCAACTGACTATTCGACGATAAGCCAGTTGCTGTCAGCGGTATTGCTTGACAAACGTTGTCAAGCGTCACCCTTGACAACACCGAAGTCTTACCGGATAACTCCAAGTGCGGATCGCAGAAGAGATCGCACAAATCACCGCGGGATGGAGCAGCCCGGTAGCTCGCGAGGCTCATAACCTCGAGGTCGTCGGTTCGAATCCGGCTCCCGCAACTTCAACCCCACGGTAGCGAAATGACGCGACCGTGGGGTTTTGTTTTGCGCTGGGGGAGAGAGTCGCGAGCTTTTCTGCTGAATTCGCAAGGACTTGCGACATTCTAGCGGCGGCAAGAGTCTCTCTCTCTCGACGTAGCGGGCGACACCGACGAATCCCGGTACCAGCGGCCCTCATCAGAATGTTCATGAAGTCGGACGCTCACAAAGCAAAGCCGCACCGCGAGTTCGCAAGGAACTTTTGTAATGATGCAGCGAACACCGCCTAATTCAAAACGGTTTCTCTTGAATCTGTTGATGCTGATGACAGCCTGCTGCGAGCTTACCCCGCTGCTAGCCAAATCCATCGACTTTGACAAACAAGTCGCACCAATTCTGATTTCACATTGTCTGGAATGCCACCAAGGG
>JAPOKD010000188.1 GCA_029977825.1 Planctomycetota bacterium
AGGGAGGATACATCAAAGCGCGTTACAAGCCGACGAATCGAATTGAAATCCATCGTTGGCAAGAGGGTGAATTTGGCTTTGATGAAGAGTATGTCAGTGATCTGATTTTCTCCAAAAATCTGAGTTTCATTCCCGTGGATATCAGATTTGGACCACGCGGAGCTTTGTATGTGTGTGATTGGTACAACCCAGTCAAAGGACACGCGCAGTACTCATTGCGTGATGAGCGTCGCGACCGTCATTCAGGCAGGATTTGGAGAATCGTTGCCAAAGGGAAGGAGTTGCAGGAACCGCCGGTGATCGCAGATGCCACGGTTGCTGAACTACTTGAAGGATTGAAACGCCCCGAGGGCCGAATTCGAAGTTGGATTCGGCGCGAGCTGAGGGAGCGTGATCCGATTGCCGTGCAAAAGGCACTCGACCTGTGGGTGAGGAAACTTGATCCCGCAGACGAACGTTATCGCCACCATCAGATGGAAGCCATCTGGACTTATCGAGGTGTCAACGGAGCAAATCCCAGTTTGCTTCGTGAACTGCTTGGTTGTGACAATCAGTATGCGCGGGCAGCAGCCATTCAGCAGTTGCGATATTGGCACGAACAGTTTGACGATATTTACTCACTGTTGGAAGCTGCAGTGAATGATTCCTATGCGATGGCACGGATGGAAGGGGTGATTGCAGCCAGTCATATCGGTACCAAACAGGCTCTCGATACGATGTTGCAGGTGTTGAATCATCCACAGGGAGGGCATCTCAGTTATGCCATTACCTGCGCTTTGGAGTCAAAAACATTGAAGCGGCACTGGGAACAAAATGACAACTACGATTTGAAAAAACTTCTGCGTGATTCGAAACAGAATGCCGGGTTAAAAGAGCCCACTCCCAACGCGGGTGACGCCCAGTTCGATGCGCAGAAAAATCTCGCAACGATCAATATTTCCTGCCTACCAGAGGTGATGCGGTTTACGACGGAGCAGTTCAGTGTCAGGTCCGGTCAGCCAGTGAAGGTCGTGTTCACCAACCCGGACGCAACTGATCACAATCTGGTGATTGTCAAACAGGGTGCACTTGAGGAAGTAGGGATGGCGGCCAACGCGATGGCGCGTGATCCAAAGAACGCCAACTCGGATTTTATTCCTAAAGAGAAACGTTCTTTGATTTTACAGGCCACCAAAATGATTGGGCCAACACGGAAGTCGCGGGTCCACGTTTTACGCTTCCAAGCGCCCGAGGAACCAGGAATTTATCCCTATGTCTGTACTTTTCCCGGGCATTGGGTTGTGATGAAGGGAATCATGGTGGTTGCCGATTCAGAGGCCGAAGCAGCCAAGTTGCTGGCTGCGGAAAAACCAGCGAAGGTTCAGGAATGGAAAATGCCGGATCTGGAAGACTTGGTTATTCCTGAGGCGACCGAGAAGATTGTGATGCGGGGCATGGCAGCATTCATGAAAGCCAATTGCAACCAGTGTCATGTGCTTGCCGGCCATGGTGTAAATCTGGGGCCCGACCTGATGAAGGTGACGGAACGCTACAAAGGGATGCGACTTCTGAAACAGTTGATCGAACCTTCCAGTGAAATCAATGAAAAGTACCAGACTTTCAAGTTTCTGATGGACGATGGCCGACTTGTCAGTGGCGTGGTTGCCTCCGAGGATGACAAATTTGTGGATGTGATGACAAATTTGTTGACGCCGACAAAACTGACCCGTCTTAACAAAAGAGACGTCGAGCAGCGTGTCAAATCCAAGGTTTCTGCGATGCCGGCAGGACTTCTTGACGTTTTGACGAAGCAGGAAATTGGCGAATTGATGTCGTTTCTGCAGTCATCGGGATTTCAGATGCCTGAACATCTGAAGAAAATGCACTCGCATGATCATCACAAAAAAAGTGAGAAGTAGATCCTGCCCTTGAATCGCTTGCACGTGTCAATGCAGTGCGGCAATGTCCCATGCAGTTTAGAGGGTAAAGATCCGACTTCGCGACTGAGCCTTTTCACGCTACATTCTGAGCTAAACAGCAAGACGCCGCGTCGTGGATTGTATTCCCGGCGGAAACAGGCTGCTCTCATGAGGTGATTGATGCGAATTGTTCTTTGCTATCCTGTTGAGGAAAGGCATATTGCCCAGATACAAGCCGCCGCTCCCGGGTGTGAGGTGGTAAACGCTGGGCAAGAGCGGATAGATGAATTGTTGCCAACGGCAGACATTTTCATTGGGCATGCCAAGGTGCCCGTTAATTGGGATCGTGTGTTGGATTCTGGAAGATTGAGATGGATTCAATCTTCCGCCGCCGGGCTGGATCACTGTCTTGTGCCGGGTGTCATTCAGTCTGACATCTTGGTGAGCAGTGCTTCCGGACTTTTTGCACCTCAAGTTGCTGAACAGACATTCTCTTTATTGTTCGGTTTGCTTCGTAAAGCTCCGCTGTTTTTTCGCGCTGAGCAGAAGCGGGAATTCATACGCTTGCCGACTGATGATCTGAGAGGGAAAACCGTCGGTCTCGTGGGCATGGGCGGTAATGGTCGCATGTTGGCCAGGATGCTTAGACCATGGGATATCAAGTTGGTAGCGACCGATTATTTTCCCGTCGAGCCGCCTGCTGAACTGGACGAACTGTGGCCAGCAGACAAGTTGGATGAGCTGCTTGGAGTGAGCGATATCGTCGTGTTAACCTTACCGCTCAATGTCCATACTCAGAGTTTGTTTGATGGGGAACGGCTGAACCGAATGCGTCGAGGTTCGCTTTTGATCAATGTCGCTCGAGGTGCTGTGGTGGTGGAAGATGCACTTGTGGCTGCTTTGCAGTCGGGGCAGCTTGCTGGTGCTGGGCTCGATGTGACTGAGGTTGAGCCTTTGCCAGCTGACAGTTTGCTCTGGGATGATCCAAAAGTCATGATTTCCCCACATGTGGGGGCACAGTCGTCACGCCGTGTTGACGACACTACCGACTTGGCCTGTGTGAATCTGAAACGGCATCTCTGTGGGGATTTGCCATACAACCGCGTTGATAAAGTGCTTGGGTTTCCGCATCCCTCGGTCGTTTGGCGACCAGACGCCAAGTAAGGGGCTTCCGTTGAAGTCAAGTTCACCTCGTTCCAGCAGCAGAGACCGCGGGATCGTTCCGGAGGCTGTGATTGTGGCTACAGAGTGCAATGGGACAGAAGATGCTTTGGTCAACGGAAATCAGCAAGGACATCGTGAGCTGGGACCAATCCGTTTGCCATTGAAGAATGCTGGTGATTTTATTCTGCAATTCAATGAGCACTATCGGTCACTTGGATTGGAGCTTCAGCGACAAGTAAACGAAAAAATCCCCGACAGTCGTGAAACTGCCGGGGACTTGAATGATGTATCGCCGTCTTCTGCGACCGATCACCGTACTTGAGAGATTGGATTGCTGTTAGCGAAGGAACGAGTTTCGCGGCCAGTTACCCAGTGGAGTTCTCATCAGGTTTGGGGAACGATTTAAATTCACATCAGTGACGAAACCTATTGGACCTGGCTCAGTTGCCACATCCGCAGCTTGGCTCGCAACCGCAAGTTGGCTCGCAAGGAGCTTCGCAACCGCAAGTTGGCTCGCAACCACATGCTGGCTCGCAGCAGTTGTTGTGATGCTTCTTGAACATCTTCGAGAACAAGCCTTTCAGGCCACACTTAGGGCGTGCGCAAGGATCGCAGCAGTCGTCAACGACTTCGCAACCGCAAACTGGCTCGCAAGGAGCTTCGCAACCGCAAGTTGGCTCACAAGGAGCTTCGCAACCGCAAGCTGGCTCGCAACCGCAGGCTGGCTCGCAGCAGTTGTGGCTGTGCTTGTGGAACAAACGGTGAAGAAGACCACGCTTCTTCGATCCGCATCCGGCGTCACATCCGCATGCTGGCTCGCAACCGCAAGCTGGCTCGCAGGGCGCTTCGCAACCGCAAGTAGGCTCGCAGGGTGCTTCGCAGCCACATGCTGGCTCTACGTCACAACAAGAGTCACAGCCCTTGTTACACAATTTGTCAAACAGGCCGAACGCGCTAGCGTTGGCTGAGCTCGCAGCAACCATTGCGATTGCCATCAGAGCAGGAACGATTACACGACGCATCGTGAGATCTCCATGGAATTAGGAACTGGGGAAGGTTTTGCCTGGCTTGAGCCGCGACACGTCCGAGCGGCCAATGGTCAGTGTTAACTGACCTGCTCGAGCCGATCATCATCAACCACTCTGGCATTTGGTCGATCGGCGTGTTGCGGCGCAACTGGCAAACACCAATCGGTTTGGTGTTCAAAGGGAGCTATCGTCGAATTGAGGCTTCTTGCGTTGCCTATCCTGCCAGAAAAGAGACAACGTCTGCGAAACACAGGGCAAAAGTAACGCCTCTAGCCATCGTACGTGTCAGTCCGATTATGACGGCATCAAACCATCCGTGACCCGTATGCTTTCACCTCGCAGGCTGATTCATCGGCAAACTCTGCCAACCCTGTGGGTACCAGGCAGTCTTGGATCCTGCCCTCAAACTCTACTTGACCTGACTCGCGATTTTATCCGCCAATGCTCTTGGAGCGCTGGCTGTTGGGATTCATGTTCAGGTAGAAAACTTCTGTTCGGTCTCGCTGCGTGAAATGCTGGCGTGGTGATTTTAAGTTCCTGCGGATCAGTCTTGATCGTTGATCGAACAAGAGGCTGCTTATACCCGTGCCGGCTGAAGGACAAGACGGCTGTGGTCTAATCAATCACGCGGCTTGAAGTATCGAGGATGTGATGGCGTACTTACAAGATGTTGGATTGTTTGCATTTTGAACTGTGGGAGGTTCAGACTTCGATGGTAGAGCGGAAATCCGTGAATCCTTACGAACCGCCACTTACAGATGCTTCTTTGCGAAGGGCTGATAGGGAATCTTCGTACTCGTTAAATATTCGGTTGGTGGGACACCCAACGGACGAGGAGTTGCGGTCCTGCTTGTCTCCGCACACGGGTGTAAATCGGAGTTTCAGCGAGGTGGGATTGGCATTCCTGCTGCTGTTCCTTGTAACGCCGTTTTTTGTGGCGGCAATCGCTGCATCTTTACCTGGACTGTTCGCAATCTTCTTGGGGGTGTTCGGTGTTGTTTTCCTTGCATGTGTCGTGTCCGGGGTTCACTACCGTGCTGGGGTTTTGAAAAATGAATTCCCTCAATGGGATGCTGGCCGCGCCCGGCGGGTTGATGCTGATGGAGTTACTTTGTTTGAGGGTGATTCGTGGTCACTGTACCGTTGGGAGTGGTTTAGGCATGCGATTGTGTCCGAAACTGCGATGCTGTTTGTTCCAGAATTGAAATCTAAATTTCCTGTACTGATTGGAGCGTCGATGGTACAGAGTGGAGACGCTGGCAATGTATGTCAGGAATGGGACGTGCTGAGTAAGTTATCAGTTGACCTGTTGAAACGAGGGCGTGCCGAATATGACGAGCACTTGGATGAGAGCAATCCACCACGGAAACGATCACACTTGGATTTGATTTGTGATCGAAATCGGGGACGGACCGTAACGGTTGATGCGGGGGCAGTGCCGTTTTCCGGAGACGTGCTCACCCGGGATCTTGAGCACGAAGCATTTGCTGATATTGGTTGGCAACGTACCAGAAGAAGCCGATTCGTCGTTGCTTTGTTGATGATATTCGGAGGCCTGATGTTTTGCGGGCTTTCAGACTTGTGGTTGGGGGACTTCTGGGTTCTGTTGCTTGTTTATTCCCTGTTCATTCTGGTTTGGATGATCATGGCCAAAACCAAACCAGTGGCAGCAACAAAGAGAAGACATTACTTCCTGCTTGGTTATGCCACCGATGAGCGTCTCGTGTTGGACTTTGGTATTAACGTCGGCAGCTTTGCATGGCGGGACCTTGAGGTGCTGGCGACCGCCGATGATTTTCTTGCTGTGAAGGCAGGCCGACTAGTTCAAACGGTTGTGTTGCGACCTGACATGTTTCAGGACGCAGAACAATGGAAACGGATATTTGCTGCGGCCATGCCTCATGCCAAAGCGGCCACGGTTTAACTCATCAGTCACAGGGGTTGCCAGTACTGACGTGTTGGAGACGTAACGGAATCAGTGCTAGTGGGATTAGTGGCCCAGCAATACGCGGTTGTGCTCTGAATCTGCGACCAGATATCCCATGTCTTTTTTGAAAGCGATGCCATGAGGCCTCTTTAGTGGGAACGTCTCGTTTGCTTTGTTGCCGCCCAGTACGGTGTCGATGCGATTCTTTGACAGGTCAATGCGTCTTACAGCGTGGTTCTCAGTGTCAACGACCAGAATGCGTCCGAGATCATCCAGCACGAGTCCTTTGGGACCCTTGAACGACGCTTCGCGAGGAGGACCGCCGTCGCCTGTGTATCCTTTTTTGCCAGTCCCCGCGACATGGTGTATCGTTTTTGTCCTGCGGTTGATTCGCCAGATGCTGTTTCCCTCTCGCAGAGCAATCCAGATGAAATTCTTGTCCACAGCGAGTGAGCGTGGGCCAGCTAAAGTTGAGTGTAAAGCTAAATCCCCGTCGGTCGGAAGTTTTTTCTGTCCCGTGCCGCTGATGGTCTTTAGCACTCCGGTGGCGAGGTCGATTCTGCAGATGCGATGGTTTACTGTGTCTGCAACCAAAAGCCCACCTTCACCATCCAGCACAACACTGTGGGGTTGGTTGAATTGTACTTCTTTGCCGCGTTTGCCTTCTCCTGCCAGTCCGGCACGTCCGTTACCAGCCAATGTGGTGACTATCCCAGAGTCTGCTGCTACCCGTCGTATCACGTGATTCCTGGTGTCAGCGATGTAGAGATTGCCATCAGCATCCGCTCTTACTTCGTGCGGCCAGTTGAATGTTGCCTCGTCTGCGGGGCCACCGTCACCGCTGTATCCTATCAGGCCATTCCCAACCACACGTTGGAGCCGTTGTTCGTCTGAGGTTTCTCCTTGGAGCTCCCCACGGTAGACACAATGATCATCCACCGACGTGATCCAAACGCTGTGGCTTGAAAACTCGATACCAAATGGGTTACCCAATGCCAGTTCAGAGGCAGGGCCTTCGGGCGTTCCAGATGCGTAGGCTACTGTATTGCGAACTGGTTTCCCGGTACCCGCAAAAATCTGGTGCTCATGCGATGTGTTTTGCCCGTAGCAAATCGTTGCGAGCGTGAATTGAACCGCCAAAAAGGCGAGCGGCTTGTACATGCAGATACCCGTTAAATGGAAGTAAATATCTATCCATCACTATAAAGCCTGTGAAATCAAGACACGAGAGGTGGTTGTGAGTATCGGCAACCTCAAGTTCGCAAACCATCCAGATCAGCGCGCATCGACGTGGGAGCGTGTTATGGCCCAAGTTAGATGTGGCGTCAGTAGAGTGAAATGTTGCGGCAGAAGAATAGAGGTAAGGGGTGTAGAAAATCCCGCGAAGCGGTCGGCAGGTGTGAATCGGCATCACGGGGATGTCGTTTCATTGGTTCAGACGCCAATGCAACCCAAAGATTGTCCCGATGCCGCTTAGGGTGTTGCAAACATGAATTTGTAACAGATGTTGCTGGGTTGGGCGCTGTTAGACGAGAGAGACCGCAACCGTGCACAGGGATGTTGCTGATCGATCGCTCATGAGCAATGGGCTTTGATTGATCAGGATTCTAGTTTGTTGTCCTGCTTTTCGAAGTTTCGACCACCTCTGTTTCAAGCAGCGCGTCGACAACATCTGCGGCCCATTGCTTGCCTCGCCCTGATTTGAGGATGTCAATGACTTGCTCTACAGGGATGCTTGAACGATAGGGACGATCACTCGTCATCGCATCAAAGGCATCAGCAACTGCTAGAACCTGAGCATCACGAGGGATTCCGTCTCCCAGAAGCCCATCGGGGTACCCGCTTCCATCCCAGGACTCGTGATGATGACGGACGGCGGGAAGGATGTTTCGGAAAAGCTTGATTTCTTTAAGAATGTCGTAGCCCAGAACGGGGTGTAGCTTGATTTGTTCGAACTCTTCCTGGTTGAGTTGACCCGGTTTCCTCAGTACTGCATCGTCCACACCGATTTTTCCGATATCGTGGAGGATACCCGCCATGCGAATACGCTTGATACCTTCGAGATCGTATTCCAGTTTTTCAGCGATCATCGCCGCGATTTCAGCTACGCGCGAACTGTGCCCACTTGTGTAGCTGTCTTTTGCGTCCAATGCAGAGGCAAGAGATTGGATCATCCCGTTGAACATCTGTTGGATCTCAACGTATTGACGTTGATTGACCAGATGTGCCGCCAGAATCATGGATGTCGACTTCATCAGATCAGCTTCAACCGTTCCGAATTCATCTTCCTGAGTGGGTCTGACGGCAATCATTCGTCCCAAACTGATTCCGTCGCGTTGAATGGGAATCACAACGGTGCGGACAAATGCAGGACTGTCTTCTGATGGGTGATTCTGAATAGCGATGGGCTCGGCACCAGGCGTAAGCTCGCCACCAGCAACATCCTGTATTGCATAGGATGCAACTTCATTGAGCCAGTCCGGATCCCACCGTTCGCCGGTATACAGAAACGAGCGTGGTGACTGAAGTTCAACATCCTCGACTAGGTCGATGGCTATCGTTGACGCGTTGACGCAGGGTTCCAGTTCCTGCAGCAGGCTTTGACAGATTTCAGCCGAGTCCTCCCCGATCTTAAGTCGTTCACTGAATTGATGAATGAGGGTCAGTTCTTCAAATTTCAGTGATAATGCCTGTGCCAGCCG
>JAPOKD010000096.1 GCA_029977825.1 Planctomycetota bacterium
AAGTATGATCTGCCGAACCTGAAAGACATCACGATCCACATTCTGTTCCGCAAGACAGAAATCGTTTGACTCACGCATGGCATGCAAAGCATCTTGAAATGATGCTTTACTGACATCCGTTTGTTCAGCTGCGTCGAGCGCTGCGAAACATAAACGGAGTGATTCCATTGCCAGACTTCTTAACGCATCTGCTTCACCATTTGCTGCTGCCTGCCTTGCCTGTTGCAAACTCTGTTGAGCCAATTCCCACAACTTTGCAGCCTGACGGAGTGGATCCACAAAATCAACGTTCGTACTTTCGATTAATCCCCACGAATCAATCTCGTCAGTTGAGTTTTCAGTGGAGCCAGATTTCAGATTTTTTTCTTTGGCTAGCAGGAAATCCGTCTCACTCACTTCATGTCGCGAATCGGGTGGCAAATTCAGTAACTGAGTAGCAGTTGTGGCGTCGGCATTTTGCAAGTCCTGAAAAAGTGAGGCAACCGCATCCGCATCAGGAAGTCGCTCAGTATCTGCTTGTGCTCGACTGATAGAGTGCCTTGGGACAACTTCCAGCAATTGCCGCTCATCCACAACATTGGAATTGGACTCTGCTATGGCAACGCCGACCAAATCACAGACTGCAGTCTGCTCAGGAAGATCATCTTGCGAGGGCTCCGTTGTTATCGTAAACGGCAAACCAACTTCGTCGATTGGAGTGGCAGCTATCACCCGAGTTGGATTATCACCGCCAAGACTTGCTCGCCCGCTCCACCCCGCACTGGATCGAGGAGGTTGTAAGCGTGACACCGCCGGCGCACGATCAATTTGCAAGGCCTCGAAAACAGGTTTCTGGGGATGCGAGGCTGCGGGATAGGCCTCCGTTACCGCCTGAGGTTCAGTATTTGTTGCTGACGAACTATCAGGCATTTCTGGCTGCACGACTGGATCCAGCATGAGAGGATCTTGAACAACTGGCTCATGAGCGCTTGACTCATCAACCACGGATACAGCATCAGGTGCTGCGTTCACAAATGCACCCTCTTCGGCCATAGAATCAATGAATCTGGCTTCGCTTGGCACTCCCCAGCCGTTTCTCAGTAAGCTGCCCAGACGAGGTGGAGATACAGGCTCAGTGGCTGCTGCGGGTGTGCAGCAGGCTAAAATCGCTGCAAAAAGGGCTTTTCGGGATCCACTCATGCTCTAGCACTCATCCGTGAGAGTCGTCGCATTTCTTCGGGGTCACTCCACTGCATCCTTGCCGCGGACCCCTGCCCTCTGAGAATCGACCGTTCGAGCACCAACGCACACGGATTACAGCCTCGGACGTATGAATGTCGTCACCCACGGCGTAATCAAACCCATCACTGCAATGAAAGGCAGAACTGCTCCCAACCCGAAAGTCGTTTCTATTTACCTAAACGTAGCAGTGTGAACTCCCGTATTCGCTGGCAAACGGGGGCATGATTTCCAATGAAGTCCGACAGAACGTGCAAATCCCCATTGCAGCGGCAAGAAGAAACACAACTTGGCTCATGCGGCACCCGTTTCAGTGGTGTTATTCGACGGCGAAACAGCCCAAGCCCACAAATCACTTCAATTCACGCACGCGAATGTCACGCCAACGGACTTCAAATGGGCCTAAATTGCGTTTGATGCCATGAACCTGCAACCCAATGAATCCGCTTTTGCTGGACTCGGTATCAACGATGTCAGCGATTGGCACACCGTTGACCCAAGTTTGAATACGATCGCCGTTCGCTCGCACGACGAACCGATTCCATTTTCCATTTTGGTATGCGTCTTTGACTGGCTGTTGTTTTGTAATCCAGCCTCGCCCTGTGCCTTCACTGTAAATGTAACCACTTTCTCCCGGTGCACATTCGATCTCGACCTGTGGGCCGTGCACCCGGCCATTGTTGAAATCGGCTTTACTGAGTGATCGGATTTGAACACCACTGTTCAAACCTGGGTCATCATTCACTTCAAAGGTCAATTCGAAATTACCGTAGTCACGAGTTGTGCACATGAATGAATTGGGACTGCCTTCCGCTGTCTTTCCGACGATCGTCCCATTCTCAACCCGGTAGGTTGCCGTACCATTCTTCTGCGACCATCCAGTCAGATCTTTTCCATTGAAGAGCGTGACCCAGCCTTCAGACGTAACGTCAGGTATCGCCTTGAAGTCATCGGGGCCTCCATCCACTGGATCTCGGATGGCAGCCACATCACTGGTCAGTATGGTCCCATTGATGGCTGGCTGTTTTACACTGCCTGTTGCTGCCCATTCCACTCCGCGCTGCAGAGTAACCTGAAATGCCATCCCTTTCATGGCATTATTGTCATGACCAAGAGTCGTATGAAAAACTCGGCCTTCGCCAAACTGCACCGTCATCAAAAGTGGTTCATGCTCCCCAGTACCCCCAGTTGCTGGCGCACTGAATCCAGTCGCCAGCACATGCATGTTTTCGGCTGGACCGCGTAGTTTTCCGTAAAGTTCATCTGCAGTCTGCATGAAAGTCTTCGGCAAACCGGCAGTGATGGGGTGCTCAGAATCCCGAATGACGACAAGAAAGGGCACACGCTTGCCGTGAGTCCCACCCCTACCGGGGCTAAGATCCCGTGTGAACCGCTGTTGTTCTTCCTTCCAGCGAACATAAGGTCCATCTTTTTCGGAACGGCCTCCCCATCCACCAAGGCCGATCATGCGATTGTACGCATCCCAGCGGGGAAAAGAATTGTCCGCCGCATGCACGCTGACAAAACCACCGCCACCGGCAACAAATATTTCAAAGGCTTTCTTAGTTGCTTCGCTCCACTCCTGCCCGTTGTAATTGGAAACGACCACCTGATATTTTGAGAACTCGGGAGAGAAGGATTCCAAACTTTCACCCCGTCCGGGCGCGGTAGCTACATCGACATTAAATCTTCCACACCCCTCCAATATCTGCTGGATTAGAGGAGTCGTTACTTTCCAGTTGTGATTATTCTGCCCATCGATCAGTAACACCGAAATCTTGTCAACTTGCTGGCCCCAAAGTGGAGACAGTGACACTGAAGATACAGCTAAGAGCGAGAGAAGCACGAAATGGACGGAGACTAACTTTGACATGTTTCGCTGCTTGAGGTGGCTGGATGAACGACGAATGAACTCAAAAACATCAGTGTGGATGCCTTAAAAATCCAATTCTAGCATTTTCGTCTGGTTGTGCTGGCGTGAGTTTACGCCAAATCCACATGATTCAGTAAGATTGCCCCGTGCTTTGATCGAGTAATTCTGAGCATCCAGCGGTTCTAAAAGTTCTGCTCGCCTTCTACCATAGGGTGTCCCAAAGGAGCAACGAATGTCAGAGTTTTTACGCGGATCATTTCCTGCAACTCGGATGCGGCGTGTACGTCGTCATGACTGGTCGCGGCGGCTTGTCACAGAAACGGTCCTCAGCACAAATGACCTGATCTGGCCATTGTTCGTTTTCGACGGCAAAGGCCGACAGGCAGTAGAGAGCCTTCCTGGCGTTGACCGAATCGGTGAAGATGAAATCTGTCGCGAGGCGATTCGGGCTTGTGAACTTGGATTGCCAGCACTTGCAATCTTTCCCGCCACTGATCCCTCTCTTAAAACCGAAGATGCAGCAGAAGCCATCAACCCCGACAACCTTGTTTGCCGGACGGTTCGACGCATCAAGAAGGAAGTGGGAGATCAAATTGGAATCATTTGTGATGTTGCGCTTGATCCCTACAGTAGTCATGGACAGGATGGGCTTGTTCGCAATGGCGATGTCGCCAATGACGAGACCCTGGGCGTACTCTGCCAACAGTCACTGGTTCAAGCGGACGCCGGCTGCGACATCATTGCCCCGAGCGACATGATGGATGGGCGCGTTGGCGCGATCCGCACAGCTCTGGATGGACAGAATTTCTCGAATGTCCAGATCATGTCCTACGCTGCCAAATACGCGAGTTCTTTTTATGGCCCCTTTCGTGACGCTGTGGGCTCTGCTGGCAACCTCGGCGGCGCGAGCAAAAAAACATACCAGCAAGCTCCATCTCAGACCAATGAAGCATTACATGAAGTCGCTCTTGATCTACAGGAAGGCGCTGATAGTGTGATGGTGAAACCCGGAATGCCATATCTCGACATTGTGCAACGTGTGAAACAGACATTCTCGGTTCCCACTTTCGCTTATCAAGTCAGTGGTGAATATGCGATGCTATCTGCAGCAGCGGAAAACGGGTGGCTTGACCGTCGCCAGACTGTTCTTGAAAGCTTGCTCGCTTTTAAGCGGGCAGGTGCCGATGGCATCCTCACTTACTTTGCCGCTGAAGTTGCACAATGGCTGGGTGAGTGAACACCACCATGAACAGTACAAAATAACTCCGACCCGAAATCCGCAAATAACATGTCATTTGACGAATCGCCGGAATCACTTGCAACTCAGGCGTCAGAACGATTTCAATGGCACTGGGAAGAAATCCCAATCGCCGGCGAGATGCGAAAGCTGGCAGTTGCCTCTGACCCGGAAGGAATGCTGATTGATGCGTGCGAGCGACAGGACGCTGGCGAAGAGGGGGTCATTGATCCATTCTGGGCAACTACTTGGCGGGCCGCATCGGGGCTTGATCACTATTTAGGCGAAGTTGCGGTCAACGGTATCCGAGTCCTCGAACTTGGCTGCGGAACCGGCCATGCGGGGCTCGCAGCAGCTTGTCGTGGCTCACAGGTGGTTCTTACCGATGGAGTAACTGACCCGTTACTTCTTGTAAAGATGAGTACATGGGAGCTAAGAGATCGCTGTCAGGTGCAGCAACTGAGATTTGGGATTGATCGCATTCAAGGACCAGGATTCCCGCTTATCCTTGGAAGTGACATCACCTATCTTCGAACCCTCTGGCCCGAATTAGAACAATGCCTTCGAGATCATCTGGCTCACGATGGCCAAGTTTTACTGAGTGACCCATACAGAATCATCGCCAACGAATTTCGGGATTGGATCCAGGAGCGTGAATGGTCTTATCGCGAACACAAAGTGGAACTGACCGACGACCCTTCTCACCCTATACGCGTTATGCAATTAACGGCCAGATAGACTTGCCGCGATTACAAATTGCTGCGTCAAACACTCACGGGGTGTGGATCAGAGAAGAATGCATCTGAACCCGGTTCGTGCTGTCGTGACAACACGGCACCGATCTCATAGCACTGGCTGTTGATTCGTCTTGCACGAGCAACTCTGAGTTGAACCCAGAACGTGGACAGCACAATCCGGACATGCTCTTCCGGATAAATTTCGCAGGGTGAGAGAAAACCTGTGCCTTGACGGGAAAAATCTCGTGTGTAGATGCCGACAGGATCTCTCGTTCGGGATTTCATGGGAATGGCCTTTTCAAACCACAGAATTCCACAGGTGCGGATTTTCAGCCTTTGATTGTGTCGTTGATCATCCGCAAAGGCGGTTGGCCTTCCGGTGTCTTCAAAATAGTCAGCCCATTCATCTGGAATCTTGATCTTCCAGTCAATCGAATGGATCAGCTGATCTAGCTTTGTTCGATAATCGACTGCCAACATCTAAATAACTCCGGGTCGAACGCACTACCAATCTCACGTTCCATGATTTGCAAAGCCTTCTTTCGTGGCATGGCTTTTCGATAGGGTCGGTTACTTGTCAACGCTTCATAAACATCAACCACTGAGCATATTTTCGCCCAAGGGTGTATATCATCTTCGATACAACCAACCGGGTAACCTTTTCCATCAAGTCGCTCATGATGCTGATAAGTCATCATGAGCTGACCTTCAACCAGATCTTCCCGATGCGCCAGCTTTTTGAAGCCCAGAATTGGATGCATACGAATTTCTCGAAACTCCAACTCTGTCAATCTGCCGGGTTTTCGCAGTAGTTCATCACGAATTTCCAGCTTGCCCAAATCGTGCAGCAAGCCACCGGACGTGATATCTTCCACCACCTTGGGTGAAAATCCCAACTCGCTTGCGAGCATGCCACAATAAAATGCAACATTGGCCGAATGCGTGAACGTTGCATAGTCATGATGCAACACCTTGAGCATGTCTTTTACAGCGAACTGATCATTTGTCAAAATATCCGCAGTCAGTTTGCCTAACTGGCTTGCTGCGTCTACCGTCTGATCAGTGCTTTCGCCAGCAAATGCTTCTTGAAGTATCTGCCGGACAACCTCCGTAACAGCCTCGGTACGCACCGCCAGCGAGATGTCTTCCTTATCTTTTGAAGTAGCGATCTCACGCAGGTAATCCTTGTAGGATGCCTGCGACTCTCGAGAAATAAATAAATGCTCGACGCCACGCGATCGCAGTCGTTCCAAATCATCCAAAGTGAGCGGATAATCACCACCACGATAGAGCACGTAATTCTCCGTCTCGAGCTCAACTTGATACAAGTCGAGTCCAAGGCTAGAGCTCGGCATCAGCGTGGCGATGCTGATAGGAATATAATCGAAGCAGTGCATTGATCTGGGATGACACTGGAAGAAATCTACACCGTCTAAAAACCCTAGATCACCAGATTGGGGGGGGCGAAATTTACTCCCACCAAATCACCCCGTTGCCACAAACGCGGGTGGAATAACCGTCAAAATCGCGCTACTCAACCCCAGTAGTGACCGTTGCAGTCATGCCAATGACGAACATCAAAACTTTTTGACTAACGCACCACAGACCGTGTCTACTCGAGCTTGAATTCAGGAGGCAACTCATACTTGCCTTCAGCGGCGCTTCGAGTCGTCACAAGAATCTCTTTCGCACCCGACTTTGTTGCATCGTCTGTTACCACCCAGATCAGGGCCTGCTTCTCGTCATTTGGCCCAGTTGCGGTCTTGTCAGGATTAGCAAGCCTCACCAATTCAGTAAGCACTTTCCGCAGCGGGATATTTGTCTGGTTGAAGTTTCGGACCTGCTGATTTTGCGTGATTCCCATCAACTGCAAGTCTCCACCCACGATTCGAATGTTTGGCAGTTTGGAACCACTTGGCAAGTCTCTTTCGTAAGCAGTCACAATATTATCAATCGCGAACTCCAATGACTCCTGTTCAAAGGTAACAGACATTTTACGATTCAGGAGTTCTTCAATGGACAGCTGTTTTTTCGGTGCAGGAACTCCAGCAGTGGCTGCTCCTCCCTCAGGTGTATTCAGAGCAAGCACGGTAGCCAGTGCAACTTGCGGGACCGCTTGTGCTGGCAAGTACGCATTAACGATCGCTGCCTCCTCCGAGACGCCAAACCGAACTTGATCCGCAACAAAGCTGACCATCGGCCGTAGGCGATTTGCGAGCAGACGCCATGAAGCATCAGGCACTGAATTAATAATGAAATCATCTGCCCATCCGGGCCAACCACCAATCTCCTTCTGAAGCATTCTTACAAGCGCCGCGGGACTGGCTCCGCCACTCGGCGTCAATCTTGTCTCAATGAACATTTGCTCGCTGCCAAAATCCAATGTGACCAACATCGCCGAAACGTCTGGTTGCAAAGCTGATTTCAAAGGAGCAACAAATCCCGGTAATGAATTCGCAAGCAGTTCTCGACCATCTGCGAATAGAAAGTTGGGACTTGCGAAAAGAACAACAACATCCGATTCTGGACTTGTAGAATCCCAGAGCGTCTGTGAGTTTCTCGGGAGAAGAATTGACGATCCTTCCATCTCTGCGACTTCACTTATTCTTGCAACCGACCCGATCGCAAAGCGGTTGACGGGATCGTCGCCCTTTCCTTCAAAATAATAGGCATCTGATTCAGGAGAGTCGCCCGCATAAATGGTGACACCGTCAGCAGTACGTGCCGCTTCCACCTCCCACTTCTCAATCAAATCTTTTGCAGGCACGGGATCTTTCAGCTGTATGGCTAGCGACACTTCTGGCCATCCTTCCTTTCCAGGATGCAACGCCAAGCTACACGCCTGAATAGCATCCACAGGCATCGCAGCACGTTCCGCGATCCTGTTAATCAAAGCCTCCAAATCTGGTGAAAACACATCGATGACCTGATCCCCAATTTTACTTTCAACAATGGAAGAAATACGCAGAGATGCTACCATCGCTGGCCCCGGTGGCAGGTAATCCAAAGAAGCCTTTTCCGCGTTCGCTGAATATGGTGGCACATAGAGCAACCGATCGTCGTCTACCAGTTGATATCCTGTCGTCTCTTTCTCCGAAGTTGAGGTTGCTTCCCGGGTATCTTTGGGTTTTACACCCTTGCCTTCATCGTCCTCTTTACGATTGGAGACGCTAGGAATCACAGCGGGTATCGGCGGACGCGTTCGATCTTTTTCAGCAGTTTTTTCTTCGGGACTCTGAACTAGTAACCCTATGATTAACAACAGGATTGCCACACACATTGCCCCGAGAACCAATGGTGCTTTCGATTTCTTTTTCCGACGAGCACGCTGCTTTGGAGCACTTGTTTCGCCTGCTACGGGCGGTGGATCGGGAGAATCCGAAGAAGCTTTGCCCGCCACAACTGGCTTCCGCTGGTCTGATGCATCATCGGGGTTCCTGGTGCTTCCAGAGGCAGTGCCAGATGTTTGCCCTGAGTCGCCTGCTGTTGAAATGACTGGAGGGCTGGAATCATTGACGCTTCCAGTCACATTTTCGTCGACTTGGTCTGCCTTCGCACTTCCCCTGACAGCGGTCTTGCGACTCCCTGTTTTGCCAGTCGGTTTTTGTGCAACTTCTACAGTAGCCACTTCCTTGATGATGGGAGCTTCCGGTTTTACCTTCGCGTTCTTCACTTCGCGAGGCGAGTTGGGTGCCACTTGAGGTTTCTGTTCCGTCGCACTTTCATGTGTTTCCGTACTGCCTGCACTCTCTACGGAGGGTACCGTGGAAGCAACCAAGGACAGAATTGCAGTGAGAGCATTCGACAATTGCTCAGCTGCCGCGAAGCGGGAAGCTGGGTTTTTGGCCATCGCGAAAGCCAGCACGCGGTACAGCGGATCACCAGCCTCGCCCTTTTTTACGGCTTCCGCTAATTCAGGCGGTGTTACCGAAGCGTGAGCTTTTATTCGTTGAGCCGTGGACGCCCCCTCGACGGGAAATCGTCCGGCTGCCAACCGAAACAACAGACAGCCTAACGCATAAATATCAGTCGCCGCGTTGCATTTCTGGTCCGACTGGCTGAACTCGGGTGCGGCATACAGACCAACTGCTTCATCACCATCAAACCAGCCAGAATGGTTTTCTTCGGTACCCGCGGGAGGCCCCGAGGGATCTCGCAACAACAGAACATTACCATCATTGCCCATCCAGACGTGCTCTGCTTTGATCGCTCCATGCACCAGTGGCCGCTCATGCATCGCAGCTAATCCGGTCGCCAAAGCAATCCCGAGTTCACACACCTGACGTTGACTGAAGTCTGCCCCTTCTGCAAGACAAGTAGATAGTGCCTGCCCCTCAGGTAGCTCTGAAAAAATCATTGTCCAGGCTTGCTGAGCCTCGTGATCAAACGCTTGTAATGCATTTGCTTCGACTTCCTGATGTGCCTGTAGCCACTGATCACGTCCGCCAATGAACTGATCGGTTGCAACCCGAAACAGAACACCAACTCGACCGTCATCAACACGCGAGACAGGAATCCAACGTTGCAAGGGTTTGGGCCCTGCCTGAGCTCTGACGACAAAGTTTCCAGACCTGATTTCCCGAGGTGGGTCAGCCAACAGTGCCTCGGCCTGAAAAGCTGTCAAAGTTCCTTTTTGCAGAAGAAAATTGGCCAAGTCGCTGCTGTCGCTTGGCGGAGTCCCTGCATTTGCATTGGCATAGTCACCCGCAATCTGCTTGCAACCCAAGGCATCAGCAATGCCCGACTTGACCAGCCCTTTCCAGAATTCGCCCAACGCGATCGACATACAACTATTTCAATCAAACGAATTTTTCGACGTACTTATATCACAGCCTCTATTGTACGACATGATCCAGCTTTCGCCGACCTCATCCCGGAACCTTGCGAAAGTTCACCATGCCCGATTGTCTGATAAGGGGGATTTCGCAACCCAACGACCGCCATCGGAAGCAAAAGCCCATCTTTGAGGACTGTACCAGCAACATTAAACTGGTTTAACGGTTACGAGGCTCGACTGGCAGGTAGACCAGTACTGCGCCGGTCTTTTCTGGATGATACTTAGATATCTTAGACGACTAGTAATCCAGGTCACGGCAATTCGGACCTGCTGAAAAACTGACTCTTGAACGTGCGCGAGCACGCAAAGGGTCAGCCAGCACAACCGCTGTAACCTGAAAATCCACACCAGTCCAGATCTTCGCGGTGCGAGAGAGACGAGAAACAGAAGTGAATATCGTTTATCTCACGACCGAGGCGGTACCGTTCGCAAAGACAGGTGGACTTGCTGACGTATGCGGCACTCTACCCTCACGAGTTGCCGGACTGGGGCATCGCACTGCCATCGTCATGCCGGCTTTCCGCAGCGTCCACCAAAGTCACGCTGGCGTGGAACCAACGGACATAAGCTTTGCGATTCCAATGAGTCCTCGAAAACTCGTGGGTTGTCGACTTCTCAGAGGACGACTTCCCAGCGCACAGGATGTTCCCGTCTGGTTCATTGACCAACCTCAATATTTTGACCGCGAATCACTGTACGGAACGGCCACAGGAGACTACCCGGACAACGCCGAAAGGTTTTCGTTCTTCTGTCGCGCTGCCATTCAAGCTATCCAGAGAATTGGCTGGAACTTTGACATCGTGCATTGCAATGACTGGCAAACCGGACCGATACCGTCAATGCTCGCTGCAGATCAAAATCTTTCGCCTGCGTTAAAGAATCACGCGACATTCATGACGATTCACAACCTGGCGTACCAAGGCAACTTTCCCAAGTCTGAATTTGAGTGGACTGGCCTTGATTGGCAACATTTCAATCAGGACGAATTTGAGTTTTATGACCGGGTCAATTTCTTGAAGGCTGGAATTGCTACCGCGGACACGATTACCACCGTCAGCCCCAGATACTCTGAGGAAATTCGTACAAAGGAGCATGGTTGCGGATTGGAAGCGGTACTTGAAAATGTCTCTGATCGCATTTCGGGGATCACGAATGGCATTGATCAGAGTGTCTGGAATCCCAAAACAGACACAAAACTTGCAGCCAACTACGATGCTAAATCATGGCAGCAGGGCAAACTGGCCAATAAACGCGCTTTGCAGCAACAATTCGCCCTTGAGCAAAGCGATGAAGTACCCATGATTGGTCTGGTTGGTCGCTTGGCCGAACAGAAAGGCTGGGACCTTATCCTTCCCGTTCTACGTTGGCACCTTGGCGAAAATCGTCCCACGCAATGGATTGTGCTTGGTAGCGGGGATGCTCAATTCGAACACGAACTGCGTGCATTGAAAGAAGAACATCCCGATCGTTTCGCATTGCATATCGGCTTCAGTGATATGCTGGCCCATCGCATCGAAGCCGGATCAGATATTTTCGTAATGCCGAGCCACTACGAACCGTGCGGGTTAAACCAACTTTACAGCATTCGTTACGGAACCATTCCTGTCGTCACACCGACTGGTGGCTTAGCCGATACCGTAGTTGACCACAACGAAATTTCAGTTGCTGATGAAACAGCAACAGGCTTCCACCTGCACACCATTTCGCCTCAAGGTCTCGATGATGCAATCGGTCGCGCCCTGCATCTCCGTTACCATCACCCACAGCAATGGGCGAAATTAATTGAAACAGGCATGACACAGGATTGGTCTTGGAAGAAGAGTGCCATGGAATACGAATCACTCTATGCGAAAACTCTAGCCCTTAAGTCTGCTGCAAAGCGGACTGAGTGACACTAGTGGTAAAAAGCTCTGCAATTCGCCATTCACGCTGCGATAATTTGACCAAATGCGGTACGATTTGATTCAGATTCA
>JAPOKD010000772.1 GCA_029977825.1 Planctomycetota bacterium
GGATGGTCAACCTCCAAGCGATGCCGAACTACGCAAAATGATGGGCTCGCCGCAGGAGTTGATCCGAGCATCTCTGGTGAAATGGATTGCAGATCAGTGCCTTGAAAATCCACGCTTCGGTATGATGATGGTCCAGCGGGTAGCCCGTTTACAAAGCGTTGCTCCAAGTCCGGCAAAGTCTTTTCAGGACTGGTTTGCTGCTCACGCACGCGGAAGACAATTCGACTCGGCTTTGCTGAACCAGTTGTTGGGTTCACTTACTGTACAAAGCAAGCCGATCGTTCGGCAGGCTGCAAAGTTCTTTCTCGAAAACTATCTTGGCGAATCAATCCTGTACGATCCTGTCAAACCTGGTGGGAGCATCAACCGCGTCATCGCGGAAGTTCGCAGAATGGTGACAGAGAAAGAACGCAGGTCTTCGCGTTAGGGCAAGGCTGTCTGCTCCATCAAATATGTTTGCCAATGAAAAGCCTGAGTTGGCCACTGTGTCCGACGCCGATAGCTTCAGCCTGAATGGGGTCACTGAAGAGGGTGTTCGTATTTAGGCCTGGACTAGTGGTTGTTCACCGCAGATTTCCGTTTGGCGATGATTGCTGTCCGTGTGAGTTTCGCTGGAAGATGACGCAAACGCAGGTGCTGAGTTGTCACCTGACAGTCTGACTCCTCGAGAACCTTGCAGATCGTTGCATGTGAGAGGTTGTGGTAGTGATAGCGATGCGAAACGAATCGCCCTGTCAGGCTTTGGCTCATTTCCAGATTTAGTAAAACGCCACCTGGAGCGAGAAGTGCAGCAAGTTGCTTCAGGCTGGCTTCAGTGTCTTGCGCGTATCCCACGACTGCACCTACGCAGATTAGACCAAAAATACCATTGTCCAGCGTGGTGGTTGTTTCAAATTCGTTGTCGCATTTCTGTTCATGTTCTGAGCCAGAAGAATCGCCTGAATGAATATGTTGATTGGTTGCAAACTCGGTCATCAAGTTGATTTCCTGCGGTCTTGAAATATCCGCTGTGGCTACCTCAAGCCTGCCTGAGGTCAACTGGCGTTTAGCGGCTTTGGCGAGTGTTGCTCGCAGGAAGTTGGGTTGCAGGTCAGTGGATAAAAGACAGGAATCTGGAACACGGTCCAGGAAGTGGAGTCCCAGTAAGCCCGTCCCGCAACCGGCATCGAGGATGCGACTACCAGCCGGTATATCGATTTCAAGATCCCGCAAAAAACGATCGATCCCGCTCTCAAAGCCCATGGATCTCAGGCAGAAATCGTAAGCCTGACTGCTCTTGTAGAGTCTTGGACTAAGCATCGGTGATTGGGCGGGCGTTCCTGAGGCGGGATGACAAATCGGTAATGAACCGACCGCGGTTCTAACAGTATTTGAATGGATGCAGCGTACGGCGGCAATCAGATGCAACAGATTTCGTTGTAATCGACGACTTGTTCCCGTTTTGTACGGGATCCACTTTTGTTTTTTGGGACCGGTTTGTCAGCAAAACGGTATTCATAAAGTTTCGCATCGGGTTTGGTGCTGGCGATGTGTTAACTCGTCGGTCGTCCCCAAACGCAATCGGTTCACTGGGTGTAGTAAAGTCAACGATCACGGTGGGAAGTGGATTCATTTTCTGTGAGACGCTCCATGGCTTCCAATAAATTCTCTGCCTCACGGTAATCCTGCCTCTGTAAAGAGCTGTGGATTGCCTGCATCGTTCGTTGAATTTCGTGAAGCTTGCGCTGAAGATCTTCTGCCTTGCGCACAGATTTTTCCAGCCTTTGCATGATGGCCCTGGGGGGATCATGCCGGTTTGGTCTTTGGGTGGCAGCAGGACGCTGTTTCGGATTGAGGAGTTGCTCTTTAGCACTCTTATATCGTTTGTGCATGAACTGCTTCATCGACTTGATGATGTCCTGGTAGCTTTGGTCGTTGGGGACAGTCACTCGTCGCTTGGGAAAGGGATCGTTTGTCAGGTCATCTTGTATAAGCCTGAACTTTGATTCGAGCGTGTCGCAAAGTTGTTGTGGTTTGAAGTGAGTTTCCAGTATTTCCAATGCGATCGCCCGGTATCTTGCCAGCAGTTTCGGATTGCGGATAAGGCGTTCGAGCAGAGGGTTTGTTGTTCCCAATGGAATTGGCCAGGCAGCATTCCAGTCCTCAAGGACATAAACTTTACCAAATGCCACTTCACAAAATCCCACGTCGAGATCCCATGGCAGGTAATGCCATTTGCTTGCACTGGGCTCACGGTACAGGTAGTAATTGTGCGGTCCCCATCCAGTCAATTGATCGAAGGCCCCCGATAACAGCATGACAGCAGTTGTTTGAAGGAAGTCATCAATGTCAAGATTCTGTGAGATCATCCGTTCGAATTTGTCGTCAGGCGTCTCGTTAATCTGTTTGATGAACGAGAGAAGTTGCTGGACTTCTTGTCTTGATTCAGCTTGGTTGTTCTTGGTTTCAAACGCCTTGCTGTAGACTTCCGGATCGTCGCCCACATACCTTAAGTCGCCGCCTGGTCCACCCATGTCATTCTTCCATAGTCCGCCACGGGTTCCGGGGAAGTGATGGCTGATGAACGTGTTGTCAATGCGTTCAACATTGACGTAGACACCCGCAAATTGCTCGTTGATGTACAGCCTTGCATAATTGCAACGATGGGTCTTGTGTCCCAGTTTCTGCAGGATGTCAGTGACGATTGGCTCGCTGAAAAGACTGCCGAATTGAACTCCATTGTCCAGCGAAATACGCTCCATCCCAAGAAAGCGTTGTTGTTTCCTGTATTTGCTGAATTTGATCAGGTAACTGCGTTTGTGTTTCTGGTTTGGGTTGGCAGAACTGTTGCCTTTGAATCGCACTCCGACTTGGCTCACGGTTTCGTTATTCCATTTCAGTTCTGCTGGTACATAGATGCATTCAGGAAGTGCAGCCCTCATCTTATCTTGATCAACTTCAGAGATTCGCAAGTGAATGGTCTGCACCTGATCGGCAGCGTAGAAAATGCCCTGCCTTTGTGCCTCCTGGCCTGAAGAATTGAGTTCGCTCGCGGTGTGATCTTCGGACGCGGTCGGTGTATCAGGAATGCCAGAGTCTTGTGCGACAATATCCGAGCCTGCTGAATAGAGCAGCAGCAAGGTGCTTATGATTCGAAGTGTGAAGGGCATGTCCATTTCCATGAGCAAAGGCGGGTTCGATGCCGATGTATTCTAGACGATGACCGCGAGAAAGGGCGAGGACGTCAACGCGGAAACAACTCGTTGAGGGTGTCGATTTCCCGGCAGGTGCCGCGCTGAAATGCTGCGGCGATATAGAATTACCGCGTTGAAGCTGGAAGCTATTAGAGCGCCGCCGCTTCTTCTGGGGTTGGCTGCGGCCAACTCTCAGTCGTCAATCC
>JAPOKD010000464.1 GCA_029977825.1 Planctomycetota bacterium
TCAAGCAACGCAAATTGAACATCGCTACCGAGGAACACCAAAAGCGAATCTCTAGCATCAATCCGCCTCTGGAGAAACAACAGAAAGCTCTGCTGGCCCGGCAAAAACAGATCGACAGCAAGATTCGCCTGGAACTGTTGCGGCACCACCATCCCAACCAATCTGAGCAAGACAATCTGACAACCCTACAGGCCCTCAAAAAAGCTGACAACACGCGGACACTGACCGAAAAGAGACTGGTTGAGCGATTACAAAAGGCGGACTTGCTTCCTGATTCCGAACAACCTTCCTCCATCCTCAACAGCAGAGCCGAAGCTGAACAAATCAAACAACAATTGCATCGCCTGCGGCAAACAATGGTCCCCCCACAGACCATTCGTGCGCTCTGGGACATGGGGCGTCCATCGCCCACTTATGTACTTCGGCGTGGTGAACATGACAAACCGGGAACATTGGTTGGACCGGGAGTCCCCTCTGTTCTCACCAATGGAAAAACTCCTTTTCACGTCACACCACTCAAAGCCTCACCCCAGGTAGGAAACCACAACACAACAGGCCGCAGGCTTGCCTTTGCCTATTGGCTGACGCAGGACGACCATCCGCTCACAGCACGAGTCATGGTCAACCGCATCTTTGCAAGACACTTTGGAGCGGGCCTGGCGGCTGACTTGGGGAACTTTGGTCGACAAGCCTCCCCTCCCTCACATCCCGAGTTACTGGATTGGCTGGCGTTGAAATTCATTGACAGCGGATGGAGCATCAAAGCGATGCACCGACTGATGATGAACACAAGAACCTACCGACAATCAAGTCAGGTAACGGAACAACACCAACAGCTCGACCCACAGAATCGACTGCTTAGCCGCATGCCTCTGCAGCGCCTCGATGCTGAAGCACTACGAGACTCACTGCTCATGGTTTCTGGACGACTGTCCCTTGTCTCCGGCGGTGTGCCCGACGCCGTTTCGGTTGATCGCGACGGATTAGTCAGTGTTTACCCGAGCGACGTTTACCCGAGCGACGTTTATTCCGGTGATCCTGCCCCACCTGGCGGGAAAACTGCCCCACACCTGACCGACAGTAGCCTTTCTGCCGAGGAAAGCTCTGATACCTTCGAACCAGCACATGCAGATTCGTACTGGCGCCGCAGCATTTATCTGCAATATCGACGTACCGAGATCGCAACAATGATGGACACGTTTGATTATCCTCAAATGGGGCCTAATTGCCTTGAACGGTCCGTTTCAACAGTCTCTCCCCAAGCCTTGATGTTGCTCAATGACAAACATGTCCATGACCTGTCACTGTCATTTGCCAATCGGATCATGAGCATCATCAAGTCCGAGAAACTGGAGGACAGAAATCGCACGCGAGTCGACCTTGTTTACCAGACTGCATTCAGTCGACCTGCAAGCGAACAGGAACTGGAACTCGGAGACGCCACGCTTGGTAAACTTGAGCGTGCTTGGCAGGGAGACAGAACTCGGGCTCTGGCAACTTACTGCCACACGATTTTCAACACTGCAGCCTTCCTTTACGTGGACTAACTGGTTTGCCACCGCTTCCCTCAATTAATCGCCGGGATTTTTTCGCACGCACCAGCGATGGACTGTTGGGTGCTGCGCTGCTGCACCTGATGACAGAAGACCTGTACGCGGACAAACCACCATCAATTGGATCACAGGAAACCAGCAGTTCAGAGTCGGGAACTCATGGGAACACCTATGACCTGCGTCCCAAGCCAGTTCATCATCCGGCCACCGCTACATCGGTGATTCAACTGTTCATGAACGGCGGTCCAAGCCAGATGGACCTCTTCGATCCAAAACCGGCATTGGACAAATTGGATGGCAAGCCTTATCCGGGTAGCGTCGAAGAAATTGGCAATACGAGCGTGACGGACATCGGAGTCATGATGGGGGGACAATATCCCATCAAACAACATGGTGAATCTGGCATGTGGATGGCAGAAACACTTCCTCATACGTCACAAATGGTCGACGACATCTGCCTGATCAATTCGATGTGGACTGACCATCCCAACCATGACAACGCGTTGTACAAAATCCACAGCGGCAGGCTGTTCATGGGCTATCCGACGCTGGGAGCATGGACAGCGTTTGGTCTGGGGTCAGAAAACCAGAATCTACCAGCCTACGTCGTGTTGGGAGATCCGTTGGGTTTGCCTAAAAATGGCACACGAAACTGGACTGCCGGCTTTTTGCCTCCCGTATATCAGGGAACTCCCTTTCGCCCCACAGGGTCGCCCATTCTGAACCTCAGCAAGCAGTACAACCAGCCTGCAGATGTGTCGGCCACTGCCAGTGAACTTTTAAAAACACTCGACAGGATTCACCGTTCCAAACGTCCTCATCGCCAAGATCTTGACGCACGCATTGAGTCTTATGGTCTTGCTGCCCGAATGCAACTGACAGCTAACGAAGCGTTGGACCTGAACCGCGAAAGTGCCAAAACATTGCGTTTGTATGGCGTTGGCGAAGCGAACACGGACTCATACGGCAAACGCTGTCTCATGGCTCGTCGACTCGTCGAGCGGGGCGTCCGGTTCGTGCAGATTTTTCTTGAAGAACAACCATGGGACAGCCACGTGGATTTAAGGGCAAACCACCAGGCAATCTGTGAACGCACCGATAAACCAGTTGCAGCATTATTGAAGGATTTGAAACGAACAGGCCTACTCGACACCACGTTGGTGGTCTGGGGAGGTGAATTCGGACGAACACCAACATCACAACGGTCGGGTGATATTTACACTGGACGTGATCACAACATGCAGGCGTTTTCCTCATGGATGGCAGGTGGTGGAGTCAAGGGTGGACTATCCTACGGAAAAACCGACGACTTTGGACACAAGGCCATTGAGAATCCAGTCAGCGTTCATGATTATCACGCCACTATTCTGCACATGCTTGGTCTCCATCATCAAGAACTTTTCTTCCGCCGCAGTGGACTCGAAGAACGCCTGACCGGTGTGAAGATCCCCACAGTCGTGCATGACATTCTGTCCTAGTTTTCCAAGGAGCCGAGCATGGCGTTGCATCGACGCGACTTGATACACGGAGTGCTGGCAACCGGAGCGACTTCGATGGCGGCAGCGAGCGAAGAAGGAAACGCCACGAGCAGATCCGCTCCTGTCAGGACCATGCCGCAAAAAGTCGTTGATACGAATGTCAGCCTGTTTCAATGGCCATTCCGGCGACTACCTCTTGATGAGGTCAATGAATTGTGTGCAAAGTTCCAGCAACTGGGAATCACCGAAGCATGGGCAGGTAGTTTCGAAGGTCTTCTGCATCGCGATTTGCGTGCTGCCAATGAACGCTTGCTGAAGGCATGCCAAAAACGCGAGCAACTCATCCCAGTGGGCGCAGTCAACCCGACACTCCCCGACTGGAAGCATGATCTAAAGCTGTGCCTGGGCAGATTCGCGATGCCTGGCGTAAGACTGCTTCCCGGCTACCATGGCTATGCCCTGGATGATGAACTATTTGGTGACCTGCTTGGAACGGCAACTGAGTTGGGTGGGTTTGTGCAAATCGCGATGACACTCGAAGACCCCCGTACTCAGTCCCACTTGCTACAGGCTCCCAATGTGGACCTTAGACCGTTGAAACATTGGACACAACGAATCCCGGAGTCAAGAGTTCAAATTCTGAATTGCCGCCCCTCTGCATCTGACAGAGAGACTCTTGCATCGATCCCACGTATCACAGTAGACACGTCACGCGTGGACGGAACCGATGGGGTCGCTACCCTCGCTCGAGCAACCGGAATCGACCGACTGCTTTTTGGATCCCACTCACCATTCCTGATCCCTGAGGCAGCCTGCATACGAATGTTGGAAAACGACCTACCCTCTGCTGATGTCAAAAAAATCATGCAGACGAATGCCGGGCGTTTCCGCGATGTCAGCAGTCCGCATCCCCACACCCGCCCAAGGTAGCGCCAATGACTTTTGGATTACCGCCCGCACAAGCCCTTCGGGGTTATCGGATTTGGGACTCGTACTTCACGCCAGCGTTTTCGCACCCTGGCAAAGACGGCAGCCAGAACCTGATCCATGACATCGAGAGAGCGATGAGAGCCAGCAACTTGGCACATTTTGAAAAACTGTGTTACTTTGCCCACGTGGGAATTGGCACGACGAACGACGCCGACCTTGAACACTTATTACAGACTCGGTCAGAAGTTGTTCTGGAACCTTTTGAACGATGGCCGAACAAGTTACTGGGGATGATTCAGCTCAATTTACAGAACCCAAAAGCCTCGCTGGAAGCTCTCAACCAGTGGGTGAAAGACGGCCCCATGCTGGGAGTATATTTTCCCGGCAGTGGCCCCGGCGCGGCCAACTGCCTCGCCCCCGAGACAATCAGACTGGTGGAGCGAGTGTCTGAACTGGGTGGAGTAATCATGCAACACACATGGCTGAAAACGGGCGGCAAACGGTCACCACATGAATCAACACCAGTCGAGCTTGCAACATTGGCTTCCCGTTACCCGAGGCAACACTTCATCTGTGCACACGCCGGTGGCGAATGGGAACAAGGCATTCGTGCTGTCCGCAACACACCCAACGTCTACATCGAAACGTCCGGATTTGATTCGACCTCTGGTTTCATTGAAATGGCCACTCGGGAACTGGGATCGAAGCGGATTGTATTCGGCAGCCATTTACCTTCTCGATCGCTGGGAACGGAACTTGCAAAAATCATTGCAGCCTCCATCAGTGAAGAAGAAAAGAAAGACATTCTCGGGCGCAACTACCGTAAACTGCTGAGCGTCATTCAATCACGCAAGTGATTACCGGACCTTGGAATGCTGGCCGACAATCCACAGGGGACACCGGATCGATATCCACAGAATGCGACAAAGGCTTGGTGCCGAAAACGCGAATCATCAAAGCCGGCTACGGCAACCATGCCCCGCTTGCATGGATCATCCTCATGTATGTCAGAAACTCACAGCGTGCCTGTCATGACCGCGAACTGGATGAGACTCTCTGCAAACGATAGACTGACAGTCAACAAAGCATCTTCAAGACACAGGCACTGGCAACGCGGGTAGATCACCAACGCTGCACGAGACCATCGCTTCTGTCCTGCTCTGCATGCCTCCATCTGCGGGAGCTAAATCCAAAATCCTCCATACAACCTTGTTCTGCCA
>JAPOKD010000218.1 GCA_029977825.1 Planctomycetota bacterium
ACTCATTTCTTACGTTTGCCCTTGGAAGGTTCATTGGCTGCGGGCCGCTGGTTGGTCGTAAGTTCCATGAATATTCGCATTTGTCGGTCTGTGCGCTGCCGCGTCAATTTCGCGTTGATTTTGTTGCTCAGAGCGTGACACATCTGCACGAAACATGCGACGGACGGATCCTCGTTCATGGAGTGTGCGTTGAATTCGCTCAGCGCTTCCTGTCTCAGTTGTGTGACTTCGTCCAGCAATAACTGCAACTGCTCGACATCCTTGCCTGATTCGTCTTCATCGAGGCCCAGTTGCCTGCGTTCGATTTCGAGCACGCGCCGCACAAATTGATCCAATTCATGTTCGTCCTGCTTGAGTCTTCGATCACGCAACCATCTCGCCAGCAACCAGCCCGCTACAAGTACCGAGAAAAAGAATGACCGTAAGCCCTCGGTTGCTTCCACGAAATCGGGATTCAGCAAGGGTTTGAGGGCTGGGTTATAAATATGTTCCGCCCCCGGGTGCATTGGGAACTCGGGGTTTGCCATGGCAAAGTCTTTTCCGCGGTCGAACAGTTCGTGAAGTTCGTTGCTTCGCTGGAAATGTTCGTCCATGACGACCTTGGTCACCGCCTCGACGAGCACTGTTGGCGCATCGGGTCTTGTGAGCAGTTTTGCTCGTCTTGAAACAGTTTTGATCTCAGTTTCTGGTAGCACCGGGTTTTCTGTTCGATAGAAGCCCGCCGGTATGCTGGTGGGGAATGTTGATACGTGGTGCAGTGCCATCGCGTCGGCAAACGGAACGGGGATCAACGTGACACCCGGAACGCTCGCAGTTTGGACAAATGCTGGAGAATGGATCCCGCCTGCCATGCAGGCTGCATCAAGTTTTCCGGACCGGAGCATATCAGGGATCTCGTTGTAAACAGCATCGACTAGCTGGACGTCATCCAAGCCGATCCCCAAGTGTTCTAGCAAGGTCTTGTTGATGGCAAAGTCACCGGACTCCGGGCTGCCAATTGCGATTTTTTTGCCTTTCAGATCAGCAGCTTTCTCAATACCGCTTTCGGGGGCAGCAAAGATGTGCAGGACCTCCGAATAAAGGTTGGCTACAAAAGACGCCGAGTCTGGGCTTTCATCCTCGTCGGTTCCCCGCACCGTGTCCGGTTGATATAACGCGAAATCAGCAACACCGTCCTGGATTCGGTGCAAGTTGTCCAACGCACCCCGCGACTGCAGTACCTCAACTGTTGTGCCAAGTTGTTCCTCCAGTCGTCTGGCGATCTCGGTACTTAACTGATAGTAGTTCCCGCTCGCTGGGCCTGCCGCGATTACAACTTTCGAAGGTACTCTGGTAGAAAGTCGGTACAGCACCAAACCTGCTAGCAAGGCAATCGCAGTCGCAGAAAGTAGAGTGAACTTGAGATACTTCATCGACTTCTATCATCCTGCGAAATAGGCACCAGCGAGTCAGGATACAAGTGATCAGTGGTCGTTGTTTCGTTACTCTGTGTCGGTGCCTGGTGCAGTGTTCGTGGTGTTGCAGTGCCTGGGAGTATCAGAGAGAAGTCTGAACATTTCAGTTTCCCTGCAAGGCTCGGAGGATCGCATCGACGTTTTGTTTGGCGTCTCCAAAGAGCATTTGCGTGTTGTCCTTGTAGAATAGCGGGTTATCGACGCCGGCGTAGCCTGTTGCGAGCCCACGTTTCATGACCACGCAATTAGCGGCCTTCCAGACTTCCAGTACCGGCATGCCGGCAATCGGACTATTTGGGTCTTCCAAGGCTGCGGGATTTACGATGTCATTGGCACCAATCACCAAGATGGCGTCAGTCTCAGGCATGTCGTCGTTGATTTCGTCCATTTCAAGAACGATGTCGTAAGGAACATTAGCTTCGGCCAGTAGTACGTTCATATGTCCGGGCAGGCGTCCAGCAACCGGGTGGATTGCGAATCGTACCTGTTTGTCTTTCGACTGCAGTATTTTGACCACTTCTGCCAGCGAATGTTGTGCTTGCGCGACTGCCATGCCATAGCCGGGAACGATCACGATGCTGTTGGATTCTTCCAGCAAGTCGACGGTGTCATCAACGCTGAATTCGGAGACCGTTCCTTCCACTGCTGCGGCGGGCCCACCGCCACCCCCGCCGAAACCGCCCAGAATGACGTTGATAAAACTGCGGTTCATGGCAGCACACATGATGTAGGACAAGATAGCGCCGGAGCTTCCGACGAGTGCACCGGTGGCGATCAGGAGGTGGTTCTTAAGCATGAAGCCTGCTGCTGATGCTGCCCAGCCCGAATAGGAGTTCAGCATCGAGACAACCACTGGCATGTCTGCTCCACCAATCGCCATCACCAGATGCACACCAATCAGCGATGCGATCCCGGTCATGACCAGCAATGCGGTCATGGACTGGCCGCCTGCATTGTGTGATTCCTGGCAGAACCAGACGCCTAAGCCAACGCAAGCCGCAACCATGAGCAGGTTGATCATGTGCCTTCCGGGCAGTGTCAGCGGTTTCCCGCCAATCGTGCCTCTAAGTTTCAAGAATGCAATGATTGAGCCAGTGAAGGTGATGGCTCCGATGAATACACCAATAAAGATTTCTATGTCGTGAATGAGAAGTTCCCCAGCCGGAACATCAGTGTAAGACTCGATATGGCTTGATATTCCTACCAGCACTGCAGCAAGCCCGACGAAGCTGTGTAGCATGGCAACGAGTTCAGGCATTCCTGTCATCGGCACACGCGCGGCAAGGATGGCACCCACCACCACTGCTGCAGTGATCGCCACAGCCATCATCGTGTACACCGCCATGGCATTGCCAGCCGACAGCATGGCAACAATGGTGACGCAGACAGCGATGACCATGCCAATGATGCCCAGTAGGTTGCCCCTACGAGCAGTTGTTTGTTTGGACAACCCAGCCAAGCTGAGGACAAACAGTACTGCGGCGGCCAGATAGGCGACTTTTGCCCAGGAATCTGCTTTGGAGAGCGTTTCGCTGGCCAGCAGTTGTGTTGAGGTCAAATCCATGTCAATCACGTTTTGAAACATAGGGTTCAGCAGAGGAAAGTGGGTCATCGTGATTCCTATTTGCGGAACATCTTTAACATTCGGTGGGTGACCAGAAAGCCACCGGCGATGTTGATGGAAGCAACGAAAATCGCGATTGCGGCCAACCAGACTGCAGGGCTGCTGCTAACGCCCATCTGAACCATGCCGCCAACCACGATAATCCCGCTGATTGCATTGGTGACACTCATCAGTGGAGTGTGCAGCGAGGCGGAGACGTTCCAGATCACTTGCCAGCCAACGATGCACGACAACAGGAAGACAGTAAAGTCTGTAATGAAACCGGCGTTCTGCGTCATGGCGACACCCGCAAGCGCGAGGATCACCACAAAGAGCATCATGTAATTGAGCCAGGGGATTCGAGTCGCCGGCTCAGCCGTTTCCTGCGTTGCTGATACGGGCGTTTGTGGCGGTGCGGCCGCAGAAACGGACACGGGAGGTGGTGGCCACGTGACCTCACCGTCCTTGACTACCGTTGCGCTGCGAATCACAACGTCTTCCATGTCAAAGTTGAAACCCTCTGAGCCCCCCATTTCATCGAGCAGGTGGACCAGATTGGTTCCGTAGAGTTGGCTGGAGGTGTTGGCCAGACGACTGGCGAGATCGCTGTAGCCGATTATGTGTACCCCGTTGTGAGTCGTGACTTCATTCGGAACGGTGCATTCACAATTTCCCCCCTGCTCGGCGGCCAAATCGACGATGACGCTTCCGGGCCGCATCGACTCAACCATCTCACGGGTGATCAGTTTGGGCGCGGGTTTGCCTGGAATCAGAGCAGTCGTGATGATGATATCGACTTCTTTTGCCTGAGCCGCGAACAACGCCATTTCCGCATCAATGAACTCTTTGCTCATCGTTTTGGCGTAACCACCACTGGTGCCACCGGATTCATCGGATTCAAATTCCAGCATCAGGAACTCGGCCCCCATGCTCTTGACTTGGTCAGCGACCTCAGGGCGAACATCAAACGCACGAACGATGGCACCCAAGCCTCGGGCCGTGCCGATGGCCGACAGTCCCGCAACGCCCGCTCCGATTACCAAGACCTTGGCGGGGGGGACTTTGCCAGCGGCTGTGATCTGCCCAGTGAAGAAACGCCCGAATAATGCAGCGGCCTCGACGACGGCGCGATAGCCGGCGATATTTGCCATGGAGGAGAGTGCATCCAGTTTCTGGGCGCGGCTGATGCGTGGGACTGCCTCGATCGCGATCGCGGATGATTTTTGTGACGCGATACTTTCCAGTAACTCGGGATTTTGCCCTGGAGCCAAAAAACTGATGAGCGTCGTTTCGGGACGCAGCTGTTGAACTTCACTTTCCTCTGGGCTTCGGACTTTGAGTACAATGTCCGCTTCGGACCATATTTGGTCCGCCGTATCAACGATTTGACAGCCTACCGCGAGGTAGCGGTCATCTGGAAAACTGGCGGGCTCACCGGCTCCCGCTTGGACTGCTACTTCAAAACCCTGTTTCTCGATAAGACGCCGAGCGGTGTCGGGGGTGGCCGCTACGCGGCATTCACCCGGGTAGATTTCCTTTAATACGCCAACTTTCATCGTGCCCAAGGGCCTCCTGTGAAGTGGGAAGAGCGAGAAAGCGTACGCGACATTACGCCTTCTAGCTACCGGAAACAGCCCCCACCACTCAAAGTAATCCCGAGTAATGGCTGGATTCCAGCATCTTGCTGTAGCTACTCAATGCCAACCGTCAAGCTATCGCGGGGAATCGGTCAGCTATCGCAAATGGATTCGATTCAGAGTCGTTGTGCCGGCAACCGGGTTATTTCATCAGCAGAAATGAAACATTTTTGCTTTTGTCAAAATCGGTTATGCATGCCTGAACGCGACGTCTCACGTCGACCGTGACTCGCACGGCTAAGACACTGTTCGTTGCTCGTTGCGCGTACCCGCTGAACCAACGCGTTTAGAACGGTGCTTCGTCGTCTCCTGCTTCGGCGAATGCATCATTGGGTTCGCTGACACGTTCCGTCATGGTGTCACCACCACCGCCAGAGACGATGCGAAACGACATCGCCTCAGCATTCAAGAAGTATTTGGCTTCGCTTGACTCGTCCTTTTGCCAACGACGTCCGTTCAAGCGATAGTTGACTTCAACTTCGTCTCCGAGAGTCATCTCATCAACAGAGCTGCAGGAATCGCGGGTGAACTCGATTGGCACGTAATTTGTGAAGCTACCTTTATCCTGTTCCAGCACGACCAGCCTTTTTTGGAAACCTTTGTTACCGTAAGTTTTGGTCTCTTCGATCAGGTGGACGATTCCACTGACTTTTGCGTCGCTCATTCCGATTTATCTCTTTCTTGATCCTACTCGCTGTAAAGTGACGCCGCACTGTCTTCAGGGGATGCCCATCGATCCAACCGATGGTTGATTTGCCTCAGTGCTTCGCCGTACGGACGGAATTGTAACGAATTCACTGAACTTGGTATCCAGCCAGCGCTGAAATTCCGGTCAGCGGCGATTTAAATGGGGGAAAACAGGAAGAATACAGGCGTACGCACGTGATTGCGGCGTCATTTTCACGATGGATCGACGCGCTAGCTCTTTCCTTCCACATCATGCAGGCGGTTGATGGGCCGACGGGGTCAAAGTACAGGCCGGAATTGAGAAGTGAATCATGTTGAAGGCGGTACCCAGGTGCTCATCGCTTTGCTGGGGCGGGGTTTCATGATGCACTACGGTCGCAGCTCCACGATAAGGTGTGTTGGCGAGTTCGCTGCAGGGAAATGCACCCGTGGTTATTCCAGGTTGTAAGCATCACTGAATGGCACGCAGCGTGGCATGCTGGGCGACAGAATTAGGTTAACGCCAACCAAGACAGTGAATTCGTAAGTAATCGGTTAGACTAAGGGTAGGCAGCCCTCCTGAGATGATTGGGGTTTGTAACGCACATAATCGATCAGTTGGCCACGTGCGGTTCGCAGAGGCTGGCTGCTCGAATGCTGGTTGCTCGAATACTGTGGTTAGTTGGTGAATCAGGTTTTGCCAGCCGCGGCTGGCAGGCAACCACATCATTTTCCCGCAGGATCGCCGCTAAATCCAATGTCCTTTCAAATTACGAATGTCATGCGTTTACATAGAACCACCTCCTTGTTGCTCTTTTTCTGTTTTACCGTTGCATCGTCTGTGGTGCATGGTCAAAACCAACGCGTGACCGATGCGAAAAACACGTCAACCGGGAATGCGGAACCGGTGATGGATCCACAGCTGAAACAGTACGGCATTTATGCTGCCAGCGCACCGCGTGCGGAAAAAACAAGGCCAAGTAAAACCGTTCTTCCGTTGGAATTGAAGGACGGAGACCGAGTGGCTTTCATCGGTAACATGTTGCTGGAACGCTCGCAATATTTTGGCTACTTGGAGGCGATGTTGCACATGAATGCCAAGAGCCAACGAATTACAGTAAGGCATCTTGGCTGGCCAGCTGACACGGTGGATCTTCAGCCGCGTCCCGCGAATTTTGCTGACTTGATGCAGCATCTAAGGCATGAGAGGGCTGATGTCATTATTGCTGCTTTCGGTTTTAACGAGTCTTTCTCGGGTCCAGAGGGTGGGGATGCTTTTGCGAAAGCATTGCGGACTTTTATGGATGAAATTCGTAGTGCAGCCTTCAATGGAGAGTCGGCACCCAAGGTGATCTTGTTGTCACCAATTGCAAACGAGCGAGTTGATGGGGTCGACGCAGCCGCACGTAATAATGGGAACTTGGAACTCTATACAGAAATCATGCGAACGGTTGCGGCTGATTTGGATATCGGTTTCGTTGATGTCTTCCATCCGACTCTCGAGGCGATGGATAGTCCGGGAACGGACCTAACGTTCAACGGGGCACACCTTAATGATGCTGGCTACCAATTGTTTTCGCGGTTGGTTTATCGCGGTCTTTTTCTGGAAGATGCACCCTCTGTACCAGAGGACTTGCGGCAAGTGGTGATCGATAAAAACCGTCAGTACTTTCGCCGCTACCGCCCGCTCAACACTTTCTATTACACCGGCGGTCGTAGTAAGACCTACGGCTATCTGGATTTTCTGCCGGCGATGCGGAACTTCGAAATCATGACCAGCAATCGCGATGCTCGTATTTGGGACCTCGCAAACGGCAAGGAGGTCTCAGGCCCAATTGACGACAGCAATTTGCCGGTCATGCCGGATACCAAACAAAGTCGGGGCGCCAATCAGTGGATGTCGGCTTCTGATGAATTGAAGTCTTTCGAGATTGATCCGCGTTTTGAGGTCAATCTGTTCGCGGGTGAAGAAGAGTTCCCTGCGTTAGCTGCACCCATTCAGATGAGATGGGATAATCTGGGGCGTCTTTGGGTTAGTTGTTCCACCACTTATCCTCACGTCTATCCGGGCAATGAGCCCAATGACCAACTGGTGATCATCGAGGATACCGACGGTGATGGCAAAGCAGACAAGTCATCTGTGTTCGCAGATGATCTCCACATTCCGTTGTCATTTGTCTTCGGTGACGGCGGGGTTTATGTCTCTGAAGAGCCACATCTGACGTTTCTCAAGGATACCGATGGTGATGGTAAGGCTGACGTCCGGAAGCAACTGTTGAGTGGTTTTGGGACAGAGGATTCTCATCATTCATTGCATGATTTTGTTTGGACTCCCGACGGTGACTTGTTGTTCAGAGAGTCCATATTTCATCACAGCCAGGTCGAGACTCCTTATGGGCCGGTGCGTCAGCAGAATAGCGGCTGGTTTCGGTTTGAGCCCGATACCCATCGATTGACCAGTTTCGGAACCTATCCAAGTACCAACCCTTGGGGTGTGACCTTCGATGATTGGGGGCAGCATGTCGCTAGCCATCCGATCTTTGCGGCCGCATTTCATTCATTGGACCCGGATTATCCAAGGCAGCATCCAAAGCCGAATGGCTTGCGAGCTTATTCAGGTACCTGTGGGCAGGAATTTGTCGACTTTGCTACCTTTCCAGATGAGCTGCAGGGAGGATATATCAAAGCGCGTTACAAGCCGACGAATCGAATTGAAATCCATCGTTGGCAAGAGGGTGAATTTGGCTTTGATGAAGAGTATGTCAGTGACCTGATTTTCTCCAAAAATCTGAGTTTCATTCCCGTCGATATCAGATTTGGACCACGCGGAGCTTTGTATGTGTGTGATTGGTACAACCCAGTCAAAGGACACGCGCAGTACTCATTGCGTGATGAGCGTCGCGACCGTCATTCAGGCAGGATTTGGAGAATCGTTGCCAAAGGGAA
>JAPOKD010000439.1 GCA_029977825.1 Planctomycetota bacterium
GATCAGATAAAAGTTGAATGCCCCTCGGTAATGAACAAAGTCACCGAAGGTATTTGCCAGGTGGTCAAAAAAGATGGCAGGGTTCCCTGCGAGCATCCATTGGCGGTAACCCCACGGAGGCTTCGTAAGCTTTCCATGAAATCCTGTCGCAACCCGGTCTTTCAACTTGTCAGACATTCAATTGAGGTGGGCTTGGGGTTATGTCACGTCGTCCAATTCACGGTTCTTGACCAGTTTCTTGAGAATCGATTTCGCACTGTGCAGCTTTTCGCCTGCAGACTATTTACTGTAAATGCAAATGGTTGATTCCTGCGTGGGTGCACAGTTCCACGTAGTGGAGCAAGGTCGCTTTTGCTGCAGGCTAGCAGGGTAGCAGGGAACAGGGGGAAGTCAGCAATGGGGAAGTCAGCAATGGGGCAGTGCGTAACGAACTGGATTCCAGAGCAGTGTTCATACACATCCATGCATTCAAGACGCCGTTACCGGGCTCTTTTCTCTTTTTCCTTGTTGATTCCGGGATTGGTTTGGCCCTAGGTAGTACTTCTGCCAGAGCCCGAAAGCAACAAGCTGTTTCGTGGTAAAACCAGAAATCGTTCGGCCGGGTGATTGGAGCGGCATCCGACTTGGGCGCATCCCACTTGGGCGCGGTCGACTGGCGGAGTGCTTTCGCAGCCTAGGACGGGCAAACGAGCAAGGTTAGGCGACTTGGTCACGGCGAGCAACGAGAGTGACCTCTGAAACAAGTTGCGCTGTGAAGCGAAAAAAGGGTGAGAGTCTTAGCTGTATATGTTGCAGTGAGTTAGTGAACACGGCATTGACGTGGTTCAACTGAACGGGAATGAGTTGGCGTTCATGTGTTTGGCCCCCATGTATATAACGGCCATGCATTTGACGGCCATGTGCGGCGCAAGGGAAAAAAACGCCTTGCGGTCTGAGTTCGGCATCCGGACGTTCCATGGTCGAAGGCCCGATGCTGCAGGTTTTGAAGGAACATCGCCTTCCGGTCACCTGCCGGTTCATACGGCGTTCAGTAACTATGGATTGCATGCCGCCGCGATGTGACCTCTGTTTTCGAGGGCACACCGCAGCAATGAAGATGGGAGGCCGTCTTGTGGTGGCTTTACGATCACCGCGAGACTAGTTTGTAGCGGCCGCACCGGGCGTTTTGGCGTGCGCTTGCTGGGGGAAGTCGAAGGTCAACACGAGCGGCTCGGTTCCGGTATTTTCGATTTCTACCCCACCTTTTGAAAGTGCCGCCTGGGTAATGAACCCTATTTCGGGATAGAGTTCGCCAAGAATCATGTCCTGGTGATATCGGACTTCAAGCTTGCCGACACGGCCACTTCCGCGATTGGTGTGAAACAGTGCGGGGCTCTGCGGGCAAAAATTGGTTTTTCCGCCGGGTTGGACGGTGAGCCGAAGGATCGAGCAATTCTGCTCACCAAGAACCTCACCGTAAACGATCCATTTTGCGTCCACATCCTGATCAGTGAATTCTTCGGCGGCGATTGCTGGACGCGAATTTTCAAGGACGAAGTCGGGATCCTGATTCGCTTTGAAGTCGAACTTGTCAGCCAGGTATTCCCAGTCCTCGTGACGATCCTTGGGATAGTCCTCTTCTCGGCATGCGTAAAATGCATCCGCTGCTCCGATACGTCCGTCCAGGGTGAGATCCTCAGCCAGGAAGTGCTCATCCATCGTGACGTGCAGTTCATGGGTGCATAGATCGGTTGGTGAGTGCAGCACGCCGTTGGGCATCACAAATCCATTATCCAGTTGCATCATCACATGCGGTGATAAATGCCGGACCCCGTTGTACTCATCTTTTCCGAAACGTTTCATGCAGGCGAGAAACTGTTCTTTTGTCACAAATGGGTACAGTCCCATCGCCGTGGTGTGATAGTGCGACGGACTGACTCCGGGGTTATCGAAGGAGTTGATGTCATACACTTCCCACTTTGACCAATGGAGATGGTGCGGGATCGGATTCAGGTTGTCGAACTTCTTTGACACGATTGGCCAGGTTGGTTCGCCGAACAATGACTTCGAGAATGCTGTGACCTTCTCACCCATTACTGCTTCTGGATTGGCGACGATTAGATCCTGCAATGATATGACTTGCCCGCTTGGAGTCAAAACGTGCGATTCACCTTCACGGAATGGTGCCTTATTGGTTCGCGTATCGATGACGCCCGTCACGATAGGGACGGTGCAGCACATCCATAGTTCATCGAGTCCTGTCCCGTTCATGTAATCCGGATAATAGGACTGCTCCGCAAGACGAAGTCGTTTGCCCGGCGTGCAGAACGTGCGACCTGCGTAGCGGTGAAGCAGTTGCAAAACGCCATCCTGATCGTTCAGGCAGTCATCGAGAACCGAAGCCGATGCTCCGTTGGTACCATCGATCACATCCTGTTGCGGGTACTCGTGCAGTTTTTCCGCAAGAATTGACGTCGAAGCAGCCATGAGTCGTGCACCTAAATGAGTCTTAAGGAGTGTTTCGTTTCAAAAACACGTTTTGGAGGAATGAAGGGGAGTTCTACTTTGCTACAGCAGAGCGATCAGGGCCGAAATCCGAAGAAACCTTTCGCCTGACCCTCGCTAAAATGTAAGAAAAAGTACGGCAGGAGGGAATGGACCTCGAGTCGCCAGGGGGCAACAATTCATCCGGTATTTCGAATCGAAGCCAGTCTCACACGACCGAAATCGGGTAGAAGTGTTGCCGTTGCGGGGATCTCGCCCCTCCCTTGCTGCGTCTGGCCCGGCTGGTTTACCTCAGAGGCCTGACATGCTTCGGTCCCTGTGTCTCGGCAATTCTCACGTCGCAGTCAATGGGCTGGCTTACCTTGCTGATTTCCCACGGGTCGAGTCTTGATGAAACGAAAGTCACTGGTTTCAGAGTTGAACAACTGACAAATTCGCTGCCGCACTTGAAATTCATTGCCTTTTTGATTCTGAAGTGCTGTCAAAACTGCAAGGTTGCGCAACACCCATGTTGGCGGGATTCAGCAAAGAAAATCTGCCCTCGCCATGTTTGATCTGCCCCGATCAGCTTGCATCCTTAAAGGGATTTCGCTCCGGCGGTTCGTCATGATTGACATTCTTGAGGATCTGCTGCACCACGAAATTGAGAACGGGGACGCGATGCCTGACCCATACGTGAACATTCTCAGGTTTGCAGCCCAAGCGACTCTTGGCATCTAACGCAGTACGTCCGAACGAGATGTTTTTGCATTGCCAGCGAATCGCCTGCTCGACGACCGATAGCAGCAAGGCATGATAAACAGGGAGGCGGGCATTGGCTGCGTAGTCCATGCCCAGGTAGAAACCGATTGCAGTTTCGCCATCTCGAATGACGGTGACAAAACCAATCAGTATTCCATCTTCACGGATTCCAATCGTAACAAAGTTTTCGCCCAAAGCTTCTGCAGTCCGAGGTAGTGTTTTCACACTCAGTTTGAACAGACAAATGTCCGCCTTTGCTGCTACCGCCTCATAGAGTTCCTGGATTTTTTCGGCTTCACTGCCAATATTTTCAATCGGTGATATGGAAAGGTTCGGAGCAGTGAATGGTTTCATGACTTTCCTTGCTGCAGCGCGGTACCGCTTTGTCAAACTGCTCAGGTAGTCATCCATCGATTGCCATTGTGGATTGAGAGCGAGAACCATGTTTGGCTCGGTCTCCAGTGAGCGATAGCGAAACGGCTTCAGCGGTGTTGCGTCAAGTTGGTCCGATTCCAACAGGTCTTTGATTATCACGTAGTCAACTTGACCATGGAGCCGGTTCGCGCGTCGGATGCGGTACAAGCAGTCTGCGATTCCATGCCAGATTTTCTGTTGATCGTGGCCCTCTGCGATGGCGATTCCATGCGGCCCCCATGTATGGACATTGCCGCATATCATGATGCGACGTTTGAGAAGTGAAAGTGATTTACGCTTCCACTGCTCGGGTAAGTCCTGTGGCTTGGTGGAATCCGTGCCCACTAGCTGTGGTCCAGTGACATTGAAAGTCTGTGTTGTGATGGCAGCGACAGGTTCGTCGGCATCATAAACAAGTGCAAAATCACGAAGGACTTCGTCAGTGAATTCATGCTGAGCCGATGTCAGGTACCGGCGACTAAGGAATACAGATGAATTTTCCGTTACTTTGTCCCAGTGATCCGCATTCAGGAATTCAATGTTGCTTGAAGTCGCAAAGTGGAAGCCGGATGCTTGTTTCGTTACGTTGGCTTTTCGTTTCTTTTTGGGCATGACGGGATCAGTGTTGGGATCGAAAAAATGTTCGGAGTGGTGTGATAGATAGTCCACTCGTAGATGAAAGGGCGGTTGTCTTTACCGGGGTATCGCAGATGGATTTCGAATGGGCCAGTTGGCGAGTGTGCGCTGTCTGTTATTCCGCTCGACACCCAGTTGTTACCTGCTGTGGAGCGTCTTGTTCAGTATGGTGCGAACTACGTCTTCCAGAGTCGCATTTGCATCCCAGTGGCCGGTGAGGTCGATCTGAAATGTGTTTTCAAGTCTGATGATGAAGCTTTCCAGTTGCATGTCATCCGCCACTGGGCCTGTTGTTGCTCGGTAGATTGATACAATGACGTCGCTTGGTTCGAGTTTGAATCGGTAGTTGTCGTTCAGCATGAACGCTTCACAAAAGTTTTTGAGAATTCGTTCAACGGTAGGCATCTCGTTTGGAAATGCGGCCTGCCAGCTTTCTGAATGGTCGGGGCGGGAGTGCAGCAAACGCTCGAAACGATGTTGACCTGCGCCAGTGATTCGTTTCCAAATCCAGACACACGTGACGCTGGCAGTCAGGGCAGCCAAAATCCATCCCCAGCCAGTACTCAGCATGGCGGTCGATCCGATAAGAGATCCTTCTGGATGTGAATTCCTCGCATCTGTGATCCTCGCATGTGTTTTGATGTCGGCGTTGGGAAGTCGCTTTATGAAAGAGGCGTCATGTTGAAGGGGCACTGCTCAGGTGTCTGCAGGCAAACAGTATTTTACAACCACGGTGGATGCAATGCAGTTGTCGATGCTTTTGAAGCATGACGATTTCAGGTCTTGCTACCGCTGTCTGAATCAGTAGCTTGCCGTTGGATGCGTCACTGCCGACCTGCTTTGGGGCCAGAACGCTGGCACAGCAGGTTTAGTGTGCATTGGATCAGTAGTCAAGAAAGTCAGGCCACAGCTGTGGCAAAGCCAGTAACAGCACGAGCGGCTTCAGGACGCGGTGTCCAACGCTGCACAGACTACCTGCGACGCAACCGTAGCAGCTGTTTTCCCGTGGCCGGCTTGCTGCTGGCGGTCACCGGTTCCAGCGAAAAACTTATCCTTCTTAC
>JAPOKD010000812.1 GCA_029977825.1 Planctomycetota bacterium
CAAGTCAAAGACCGCTGCAAGGCCTTCAGAATGGTCATGAAATCCCAGACAGCGAAGACGTGATTCTCCATGAATACTTGAACGTCCTCAACCGTTCGCATCGCGTCATAGAGCGGATGTGAACGCAAACGCTCGTTCAAAGGGGCGATGCTTTCCCGAATCTTATCGCTTTGTATCATCCAACTTAAACTTTATGTGTATCCGGTTGATTCCAGCTGAACCATTTGGGGCAACTAAAAAATCCCGCCGGCGGCGGGTGTCATGCAAACCAAACGAGCGGCCTTCAGCTTGAGTGGCCCTTTCAGGTACACACCATAGCACCTACGGTATCTTAGTCCGGGTTGCCGAATCGGAAAGGGCATGCATCTGACACAAGCGACGACTTATCTCTCTCTCGAGGGACCTCCCCAGCGTGGCTTCAATGAAGTTCCGCTGCGCGGCTTGCGGCTCGCTACCGATCAGGGGACGGCGAAGGACTCCTGCCGACCACTCGCTACTCCCGCTTGACCGCATAAGAAGAACCCCGCGTAACAGCCTAATGGGAGCCGCTCAGCACCCACACCTGCAAAAATCCTGAGGCGGCAATGCGTGACCAATCGCCGCATGCAGTACTCGTTGCTGGTCCGTGTTTAGACGACTAGGAAAAGTTTAGCGGGGAGACAACCTGTCGGCATCATCCTGCATTGAAAACTCAGCTTCACTACTTAGTCGTCTATAATCGGGTGATAGTGGAGCGATGCGTTCCACTATTTGTTTATCAACACTGACTGACGGCTCATCATTCGCATGCAAACGCCTCCCCATCTGCGTCCGCTCAATTTCCATCAGGCTTCACTGTGCCTGCTATTGATTCTCGGACTCACAGGATTAACTACCGCAGCAGAACACAGCACAACGTCGACAATGACGTATAGCAGAGCCACACCATTCGAGTGTTCTGGGACACAGATCAAACTGGACAATCACTCCACGGTTCGTTGCTACGACTGGGACCGCGACGGTGACCTCGACCTGATCGCCGGTGATGGTCTTGGAAAAATCTGGTTATTCAAGAACATCGGCACTTCAAACCACCCAAGACTGGCAATGAGGGAAGCACTGACCGCCGGCCAAAAGTCACAGTGGGGAAATCGATACACCGGCATCGCGTTCGCGCAGATGGTTGGTTCAGACTTACCGGACCTTGTTGTAGGTCACTCAAAGCAACTGGTGACAATCCACAGAAACATTGGCACGACTCGGCAGCCCGCCTTTGAAGAGCAGGGCAGCACGATTGAGGTCCAAGCAGGTTGCGATGGACGCTTCGATGTTGCTGATTGGGACAAGGATGGAAAACTGGACCTGATCACCGGATCTTTCGATGGAACGGTGCAGTGGCATCGCAATACAAGCTCACAATCCGAGTTAAGGTTTGCGCAGGGTGCACCATTCTGTGATATCCGAATCGCTTACAACTCACACCCTCGGCTCCTGGATTTTGATGGTGACAATCAACTCGACATGTTGCTTGGGCTGAACTGGGGCAGTGTTACGCTGTACCGTCACGCTCCATCGCCATCAAGTCGAGACCTTGCGTCCGGACAACAACTGAAATGGAGCGACGGTAAAAATCTGAACATCCGGGACCTGAACGGGGACGACACGACTCCTGAATTGGCTGACTGGGATGGAGACGGCGTTAGAGACCTAATCAGTGGCGGAAAGAATGGGCAAATTTTCTGGATGAAGGGAATCGGTTTTCCCACCAGGATCACAAGACTCAGGACATTGCTTGCTCAACATGAAAAAGATCTCGGCAAAACACTTCAAGCGAGTGATCAGTTGCGCGAGGAAATTTTTGGATGCCTGACTGCGATTCAGGCAGATCTTCGGAGCGGACTCGTTTCAGCAACCGCGCGAGAGGAACTGTTCTCGTCACTGGCCCCTTTGGCGACACAGTATCCTCAATATTTCTGGCGGCAGCACTTCGATGTCGAGCAGGCACCACACCTTCCTATCCTGGCTGCGCAATACTGGGTCGTTTTACTGGAAAGCCTTCCAGACTCTGCAGCCAATCGCAAGCGAGTTGCCGCTGCTCTGGGATTCGAGTCTGGATACCGGACATTACTCGTCGAACTGGGCGTCATCTTCATCGACAACAACACCGCCACGAAGGATCACCTTGATGCCATGATTCGGCTGATGCGGCAAATGCCGACCTCGACATGGGATGTTGAAACCATCACGGTTGCAGGTTGGTTGGGTCCTGCTATCAAAACAAATAAAATCCAATCACGATCCGGGATCAACATCTTCGACTTGCCGCTTGGCCGCCCCGAAAACAGTTTTGCCAGCGATTCACCTCGACCTGGTGTCACGGATGTTTATCTGATCTGTCTCGCTCATGAACTAGCCCACAACATGTTGGACACGGTCGGTCGTAAAAAACGGCCAGACCTTTACGAACGAAAATTCCTCGGGTTGGCTCAGGCAGCAGGCCCCCACGTTGTCTACCGATCACCTGCATCCAAAGGGATCGACATGGATGCCACCAAAGCGAATTTCCTGCGTCTCGGGGCATGGGATGGTCGGAAAGAAACGTGGCGTGAAGCTTGGATCGGATACTTTGCCGGAAAGCAGGAATTCGATCGCGCCTACTCTCGAGGGAACATTCAGTTCTTTCTGGATTCTCCCCAAGAGGCATTTGCAACTCTCGCCAACCAGTACTACGCAGATAGCGGATTGATGCTTGAATTTTGCAAAAAAAGATGGGACAGCGGAAACCGCACTAACATCAACCAGTTCCTCCTCATCGCCGAATACCTCAGTGAGGGTGAGGACCAAGGTAAGTTCTTTCAATTAACGCCCGGTGGACAACTGTCTGTGGAATCTGTTGTGTTCAGGCGAGACGCCAACGCTCGGATTCAGCAAGTGGAATCTGCCAACCTGACAGCGCGATTTAGCTATGAGACCAACGGATTGGTGACTTCGTTTGAACTGGATACCCGTGCCAGTCAGAAGTGATAGCAAACCCCAGCAACCCGATCCAAACTTGGAGTGATTCACAGCAGTCAGTGATTTCGCTTGCTGATTTTCTGGAATCCTGCTAGAGAAACTTCATGTTTCGACTAGCAACCTTACCTTCGTGGGTGCTGTTTTTCATTCTGCCATTCGCCGCACTGGGTTGCCAAACCCTGCAATCGAGTGATGGATTGCTGGAACAGGAAAG
>JAPOKD010000896.1 GCA_029977825.1 Planctomycetota bacterium
ACGTGTCGCGAACTCGACGCTATTGCCAGCGGGATCACGACAGTAGATTGAGTAACCTCCCGTCGGCCATTCGATTTCAGCTTCGATTGCAATCTTCCGGTCCTCAAGGTGCTCACGAAACGCATCGACTTGCTTGGGAAGAATTTCAAAAGCGAAATGCGATGGTCCCGCGCTACCATGCTGGGGAATCATTTGATCTCCGATACGGACGGTGCCGCTAACCGTCTCACGCGGGTTAAACACAAGTAACATGCCTTGACCAACGCGAAAGAAAACGTGTCTTCCCGGCTCGACAGAAACCACCTTCAAACCGACCACATGCTCATAAAAATCCCGAGCTTCTGTCAGGCATTCACAATAAACCACTGTTTCCAGAATCCCCTTGGGTTTCGGTCCATGGTTCTCTTTGGGATGCTCCGTGCCACGTGGGGCCTCGATTTTCCGATCTACCATAATCAACCAGTCGTAGGTTCATTGACAATCAAGCCGACATCAGACAAATCGCAACGTGATACTCGTTACGCTTCTTGATCACTCAGACTAGCATTAAAATCCGATCTCGATGGACAGCGACTTGTGTAGGATCCGTCGTAAGTCTGTTCGATGCCACACCAGACATTTCGCCTGCGTCGATAAAATACTGTTTCACCTCGTCAAATTGAGTCTCCCATGCCGCATTTCCAAATTCGCGTCGCTGCTGCGGCGGCCCTGATTCTTTTTTTGTTATCAGCTACCAGCCCATCTGCTTCAGGCAAGAACCCGCTGAAGGTATTCATCTTGGCAGGGCAGTCCAACATGGAGGGACACGCGAAAACAGAGACATTCGATTACCTTGCTGACGACCCAAAGACTGCTCCGCTACTTGAGAAAATGCGTGATCCGTCAGGGAAACTACACACCTGCGACGGTGCATGGATTTCCTATTTCACAGGTACAGGCGACAGTAATGGCGAGGGGCATGGGCGTTTGACCGCCGGTTATGGATCACGTCGCAACCCCGCCGAAGACGGCGGCAAAATCGGACCCGAGTTTACCTTTGGGATTACGATGGATGAGGCATTCGATGAAGACGTGCTGATCATCAAAACAGCATGGGGCGGCAAGTCGCTGTTTTATGACTATCGCCCTCCCAGTGCTGGTCCTTACCAGCAATCTGATGCTGATCGGGAACGTGACCGGAATGCACCGGAAAACGCAGGCAAGTATTACCGATTGATGATCAAACATATCAAGTTTGTGTTATCCGATATTGGACGAGTTTGCCCCAATTACAAATCAGATGAGGGCTACGAAGTGGCAGGATTTGTCTGGTTCCAGGGCTTCAATGACATGGTCAATCGCAATGCCTATCCCGAAACAGCTAACAGCGATTCAACCAATCGTTTTGCAGCCTACACCCAAAACCTCGGACACCTGATTCGTGATCTCCGCAAAGATCTCAATGCACCCGAACTCCCCGTTGTGATTGGGGTCATGGGAGTCGGAGGCAAGCATCCTAATGAGAAAAATGCTGAGTTTCGTGAGGCCATGGCTGCGACTGCTGACATCCCGGATCTTCAAGGAACCGTGATACCAATTCAAACGTCGGAATTCTGGGACGCGTCACTCGCTTCGATTGACGACAAACGGGGAAAGGTTCGCCAAATGCGTTACCTACTTCGTACAAAGAACAAAAATCATGCCAATAAAGATGGCAACATGACACCGCAGCAGCAAAAGGATTTCGTGGACCAATACGAAGCAGACTTGATCACCGTCGCAGAACGTGCTCTATGGGAACGCGGAGCATCCAATGCAGGGTACCATTATCTGGGCTGTGCAAAGACATTTGCCGTCATGGGTGAGGCGTTCGCCACTGCCATCCTCTCACAACGCAACAAGAGCAGGTCACCGTGAGCAAAGAGGCAGCAAACGGTAAAATCATGCTGGCAGGATCATCCTGAATCAGCTTAAAGAGCATTTCCGGTTTGCGTGGTTAGCTGTCTTCGTCTGACTTCGTATCAGACCGCAGTATGGAATCGAAGAAGCGAATCGATTTTGCAATCAGTTCTTCACGACTGTCCTGAGAGCCACCAAATCCATGACCTCCACCAACCACTTTATACAACGTGGTCTTGACCCCTGATGCCTGCAACGCAGCATGAAGTATTTCGCTCTGGTTAAATGGCACCAACTGGTCCTTGTCACCGTGGAGATGCAAAAAGGGAGGATCGCCTGCGCTGGCATAACTTGCGGGATTGGCACGCTGTACCTTTTTGGGGTTCTCCTGAATCGCACCCCCGATAAAACGTGACTCGGGCGAGTCTGCCGCATCATGGTTGATTCTGCTGGGGAAATCATTCATGCGAAGAAAGTCACTTGGTCCAAACCAGTTACACACTGCCTGAACACTGGACGATGCCTTACGAGTGACAGGGTGGGTATCAAACTGATCAACGTCATTGGTGGTTCCCAGCAATGACACCAAGTGCCCACCAGCGGAGGATCCCCACACACCGAAACGCTGTGGATCAAGATTGTATTTGTCTGCATGCAGTCTCAAGAAACTGACGGCAGCCTTACAGTCTTCGATCGCCGCAGGAAAAACAGCTTCGCCACTAAGGCGATACTCGACTGATGCGACAGCGTAACCACGCTGCAAGAGTTGGAAGACGCCGGGTCCGCCCCCAGCCTTGGAACCACTTTTCCATCCACCGCCATGAATCCAGATAACGAGAGCCGTTGGATATTTCGATGGCGGCCGATACAAGTCGAGCGGCAAGTCTCTACCTTGAACTGTTTCGTAAACGAGATCACGCTCCACGGTC
>JAPOKD010000576.1 GCA_029977825.1 Planctomycetota bacterium
CTCAGACCGGGGGGAGCTTCCTGAGGATCAAATTGAAACACAGGCAAAAGTTCGACTGCGGTGATCCCCAGATGCTGCAGGTAGGGGATTTTTTCGATCAATCCCGAATAAGTACCACGTTTCTCGGGGCTTAGCCCTGAGGATGCGTGTCGCGTAAAACCTCGCACATGCATTTCGTAAATGATCGTCTTGTTGAAAGGGTGGCACAGTTGCGTGTCACCTTCCCAATCGTATTGCGATACATCGGCTACAACACTCTTCATCGCGTAGGGAGTGTTGTCTCCAGGGCGGGCCCCAGCTTCACGATCAAAGTGTTCTGGGATGGCTATTGCCCGACCATAGGGATCCAATAGCATCTTCTCCCCATCAAAACGCATCCCATGTTCCGGTAAAAAAGGACCTTGTGCGCGATAGGCGTATACTTGGCCCGGTTTCAAACCGTCAACATGCACATGCCAATAGTGAAACGTCTGATGTTGTCTCGCGTCGAGTTTGATCGTTGTTGTCGGTGTCGAATTATTTACATCATCAAATAGCAATAACTCCATTCCGTTGCAGTTTTTTGAATGAACGCTGAAATTCACACCGGTCGGAGTGATGCTGGCGCCGAGGGGATAAGTCGTGCCGGTTCCAATTGCAGCCATGGGTAGTGCTGATGCTCTGGTATAAATAGGAGGTTTGCTAGTTAACTGGATTCGTAGCAGCGTTCGCTATACTCGGAACGGTGTTGGATAAAGAGTCCTGCAGTAATAACCTGAATTTATCGCGTCTGCTTGCCGTGGACTGATCGTCCGCTGTATCCTGCGATCGCTAGTTCCACGTGAGTGTTGGCGCTGCTGCCGACCGTTTGATTCGACGTTACCCTCGTTGGCTTACCAGTATGCTGTTGATCGCGACCGATGAAGCAGGCTACGGTCCCAAGTTGGGTCCACTCATCATCACGGGTACTGCATGGGAAGTGCAAGGTCACCCTGATCGGGAATCCCTTGACCGTTTGTTCTCGCCGCTACGCGAGCCTCAGTTCTGCGGGGAAATTCCGGTCGTTGTTGATGATTCAAAAGCGGTTTTCAAACCATCCGGTGGCTTGGCTGGGTTGCACGCGGTTGTCAGTGCTTGCATGCATTGGTGCAAAAGACCAGAAAAATCGTTCCTGTCTGCCTTGCCATACATGGTGGATGAAGATTTGCCAGCGATTCGCGGCACACCCTGGCTTGAAATGCTGTGTCACGATGAACCGTGGGTTCCGCTGTCTGAGACAAAGGAGTGTCTTGCGAGTTGGCAATCAACGGGCCTCCGGTTGGTTGGGGTCCAATCCCGAGTGATCACAGCCAAGGTTTTCAATGAGTTTTGTGAGGGAGGAGCAAACAAAGCAGATCTACTGTCGCAGACCACATTGAATCTCGTCAAACGGCTTGCATCAGAGTATCAGGGGGATTCGGAATTCATTGACGTGTATTGTGATCGCCATGGTGGACGTCGCTATTATGCCGGGGTATTGCAGCATGTGTTTTCTGAGCGACTTGCGCAGGTACAAACCGAGTCAGCGAAAGAAAGTTCCTATCGGTTGACCGGGTCTGGCCCTGACCTGTCAGTCCGTTTTACTGTCAAGGGCGACCGCTTTTCGCCTGTTGCGTTGGCTTCAATGCATGCCAAATATCTCCGCGAAAAATGCATGAGTGCTTTGAATCAGTATTTTGCTGATCGGTGTGTCGGCGAACTCAAACCAACGGCTGGATATCCCGTTGATGCTGACCGCTTCCTGGCATCCATTTCAGACATAATTGTACGCGAGAAAATTGAAGGGAAGCATCTGATTCGGGCAAGATGATGTCGGTTAACAGTCGGACAGAATCATTCGCTAACTGTTGTAGAGCGTGACATGCTGTCGCTGTGGGACTTCGATCGTAAGTGGTGGCGTTTTACCCGGACCCGTTCTGATGTTATCGATGAGTTTTGCGCTCGGTTTGACGGGCTGTGCTGAATCGGGTGACTGCAGGACGAGATTCTGCCAGTGGTAGGCAAAAAACAATTTCAATGTGATCATATCGCCCACCCGCAGGTTACCTGTGCTCACTGGGCACATTTTGTATCGGCTCGAGGCAAATCGACGGTGGCAGGGTAGTTGCGTTTAGAGATGGTTACCGCTTTGACGATACAAAGCGGATTCCTGCATGTACGAGTCAAGAGATTACACGAGTGAACTCAGCGGAACCTAAATCTTTGGTCGAGATTGCGTATGATACCGGGCTGACGCAGCAATGCGGCACCGCGTTGGTGGATGCGCTCACAGAGCATTTAGCGCGTGTTCAAAAAAGCCAGGGTCCGGTACAGCGATGGCGAGCTCCCGAAGAGAATATCGCCGAGGCGAGTCGATGGCTTGAAGCGGCCGTATTTTCCGGTAGCCAAAATGTGGTGTCTAAATTCCAGCAGCTAGTCGATCTCAGTCTGACCCGGGGACAGAACCTCAATCACCCACGGTGTGTTGGGCATCAAGTTCCAGCTCCATTGCCCCTGGTGGGTTTGTTTGATGCCGTGACCACCATGACGAATCAGGTTCAGGGTGTTTACGAGATGGGGCCGTGGGGAATCGCTGCAGAAAGAGCGGTGATTGAACGTATTGGTAAACAGCTTGGATACCAGCATCAGGACTTTGGTGGTCTGGTAACATCGGGTGGTAGTCTCGGAAATCTTACAGCGCTTTTGGCCGCGCGAAACGAGGCGTGCCCCTGGATCTGGAATGAGGGTAACCGTCCAGGTCATTCAAGCGAACCGGTCCGTCATGACAATCGAGAAGCGGCGCCACTTGGGTTTGCAGGGATAGCAGGAAACCCTGAATCTGGTACATCAAAAATGGGAGGTGAGCGTGCCGGGCCAATGCCGGTTTTGATTGTGCAAGGCGACGCGCATTACTGCATTGATCGTGCGGCCGGTGTGATGGGAATAGGGCAGAGGCAGGTTTTGCGTGTTCCGTTGGATGAGTACCGCCGTATGGATGTTACGGCTCTGGATCAGATGTTGGTTGAGTTGTCCGAAAAACAGGTGCCCGTCATTGCTGTCGTTGCTGTGGCCTGCACTACTGCTGTCGGAGCATTTGATCCCCTTGATGCAATCGCCGATGTTTGTTCGCGTCATCAGGTGTGGTTGCATGTCGATGCGGCCCACGGAGGCGCCGTTTGTCTGAGTCACAAGCATCGGCATCTTGTGAAAGGGCTTGAACGTGCGGACAGTGTTGTGTTTGACGCCCACAAAATGATGTTCGTTCCTGCCGTTTGTGCGTTGGTGTTCTATAGGAACAAGCAGAACCGGTTCCGTGCGTTTGAGCAGAAAGCGCCCTATCTGTTTGACCCATCTGCTCCCGACATGTCGGAGTATGACAATGGCGTGGTGACCTTTGAATGCACGAAGCGATCTGCTGCGCTGGGGCTTTGGGGCGCTCTGAGTATTTTTGGCTTTGAGCTATTTGAGCAATTAGTAGATGGGGTATTTCAGGTTGCTCAGGAACTATTTGATCTGCTTGAAGTTGCGGATGATTTTGAAGTGGTGAGTGCACCGCAGGCAAACATCGTCGTGTTTCGCTTTCTTCCTGATGGAGAGCGGAGCATCACGAACCTGACGGGCGAAGGGCATTGTCTGAAGTTGAGCCAGCTGCAGTTGCGACTGCGTCGGAAGATGTTGGAGTCCGGGTTTGGGTATCTGACCCAGACAACGCTAAATGACGATGTCTACTTGCGGTGCACCATCATGAATCCGCTTACCAACCGTTCGCACTTGAAGGAATTGTTGGGAGAGCTGCGGCGCATTGGCCCCAACATTTGGGCGGGGCTTGACTGACGGTTTGTTGTATCGGTGTGCTGCTTCAGTTTTCTCAACGCGGATTTTTCAGAGCAACAAGCTGTCATTAGTCCAGAAATCGAGATTTCGGGAAATGCGACTGCGGGAACTCCTCCGCTGGAAAATTCAGGCACCCTTGGGGCGAAAAGCCACAAATCGGCTCTCATTGGTGGTTAAACGTGGTCCCTCAATCAGGTCAATGCAGTAGGGAATTGCTGGAAAGACAGCGTCCAGGCACTCTGCAATTGCTTTTGGTTTGCCCGGCAGATTGACAATCAGGGTGTTGCCCCGGATTCCTGCCGTTTGTCTTGAAAGAATAGCAGTTGGGACTTTGGCGAGTGACACCTGTCGCATCAGTTCGCCGAAGCCGTGCATCATTTTTTCCGACACTGCTTCGGTTGCTTCGGGGGTCACGTCTCGACGCGCAGGTCCGGTGCCGCCTGTGGTGACAACAAGACAACATTTCTTTTCGTCGCACAGTTCCCGCAGCGTCGTTTCGATCA
>JAPOKD010000533.1 GCA_029977825.1 Planctomycetota bacterium
GACTGCTGTGTCGGTGATTGATTGCTGACTTTGACAGTGAATTCCACCTCATCGCCTTCGCGGAGGAATCTTGGTGGGTTGGGCTGAACCATCAAGTCCTTGGCGGTGACCGTTGTTCCGGTCAGAAAACCGGATCGCAATTCCTGATCATGGGCGAAGCCCATGAAACGCCATTCTGTAAGTGCTTCAGGCATTGTGAATTCAATTCGGACGACTCCGTCTTCATTTGAAACAAGATCCGGATAGAAGAACGCGGTTTCATTGAGGTTTTTACGAATAGAGACGGTGTCGAGATCCACACCTTTTTCAGCAGCCTGGCCGTTAGCTTGTTGGGAATCAAACATCTTATCAGATTGTGCCAAACTCCCCATGGTCATTCCCTCTGATGCCTTCTTCGCCATTGGGGCGGAAGCATTCATGGCAGCTGCAGCAGGTGCGTCCATGGATTCCATAAGCATGTCGCCTTCTGCCATGCCGCCCCCACTTCGAGCTCCAAACGTCCTGCGGGCACGCGGTCGCATGGTTAGACTCTGGGTGATGCGTGACGGCCAATGGCGGTAAGTCAGGCTTGCATTGCGATACGAATTTCTCCATGAGCGTACCAGGTTTTGCAGATTCTTTTGCTGATTTTGGAAGTACGTACTCGAGTAAAGTCTGTCCCGGCGAAATCCATTGATTGCCGATGGCCATGAGTGTGGCCGATAGGCATCAAGTGAAGCGTCGTACATGGTCGCTACCAGTTCAGCAACACGTTTCTCAGCATCAACACCGGTGATGATGGCAGTCCACTTTTCCTGGGCACCCGGTTTCAATTTCGACACCATGTGTTCCCACTTCACCAACAACTCCTTGTTCGTCCATGGAACATTCACAAACTGGGTGTTCACGTAGGATCGGTTTTCACGCACCATGGTGGTGCGCACGTGGAATCCGCCTCGCATGGAAGCATCAACTTGTTGCTTGATGATCTTCTGTGTCCGTTTTGGCTTGGTCCAATAATTCTGCAGAAGCTTTCCGTTGTGGATCACTTCGATATAGGCAAGACCACTGTCGTAACCCGTTCCCCATAACGCTTGATACTCGTTACCCGGTTCGATGGTTTGGGTGGGTGCCGTGAATAGATTCGGAATCTTGAGATTGAGTTTTTTTGCCTTGGGATCAAGAACCTGCAATGGCAACTCGGCTGTGACGGGGGCCCCGAAACGGTCTTGCGTCTTCAGTTTCACCCGATACAAGCCGGCGGCAAGTTTTGTGTCCAATTGAATGGTGCCGTCAGCAGCGGTGGTGAATGCAATTGTTTCCAGCTTCTCACCTACGGGCCACGAATCAGGATTCGAGGAATCCGGTTTGGGCTCGCTCATGGGGCGGTAGTAGTAGCGTCCTGATAAAGACGCTCGAGTGACTTTTTTGGGCTGCACAACCTGATAAATCTCAAGGTTTCCCTCGGCAGACTGGGGAGTACCATCAAGGGTTGTTGTTTTGACGGTGAGTTGGATTGGGTCGCTGGTGGTCAACCATTGAGGCGCTGTTATGGACGCGGTTAATGCGGTGTACCCCACGTTGACACTGGTGCTTCCAGAGCGAGTTTCGCCGGTCGTGTCCGTGACATCAGCGTAGATTGTGTAGCTGAATGTCGGCTCGGACTCTTTCGGAACCTGTAGATCCGGGGTGGCTTTGAAGGTGACCTTGAATGTGCCATTGGCACTGGTGGTTGAGGTTCCATGCGCAATTTCCTGACTGCCACCCTGTTGCGGCGGCATCCACCAGCAGCGGCTGAACCACCAGATCGGATAACGTACATTTCGAACGACTCGCCATGTCACTTTTGCGTCGTTAATGGCGGCTCCAGTGTAAGCACTGGCATTACCTTTGATTTCCACCTTGGAATTCAGCTTTGCCGCTATTTCGGGGGCATCAAGTTTGACTTGGAATTTCGGGCGTTTGTATTCTTCGACACTGACCGAAGTAGCACCTGAAGGTCCATTTTCAACTCGCAGAGTCATGTTTCCCATGAGCCGATCACGGGGTGCGGTCACGCTGCCATTGAAACTGCCATAATCATTGGTTCGATGTTTTTGTCGCTCAATCAGTTTTCCGTTGCGGTCCGAGAACAAAAGAGTGACATCACGGTTGCCGATGCTGTGGTACTCGTTGGTATCTGTATTCAATGACATGCAGACGCCTTTGTACTGAATGGTCTGGCCGGGACGATAAATTGATCGATCCGTAAACATCATGGTTCGCTCATTCTTCTTGCTCCGTCGGTTGACGTAAGAACTGACAGCACTTGCCGCTGCCAGGGTTTGATCTTCATGCTGTGCTAACAGCATGATCTGCTGACGATCAGGCACCGTCATTTTGAATAAGCCATCAGCGTCGGTTGTGGCATCTGGCAGCGGTTCATAAGTGTTGCGGTTTCTCCGCCACGCTTTGATGGTTGCCTCACCAATTGGCTTGCCTGATTCTGCTTCGAGTACGAATCCATCGATATATCCCTTGCTTGTGCTGACACGGGTCACAAGAGCGAGTTTGCTTTCCCATACCTCGCAGAAGGAAATTTGATTGTCGGTTTCACTGAATTCCTTGTTGCCGCTGGCGATCAGGTAGTAAGAACCACTGGTGAGGTCCTCGGGAGCCGTGATTTTCTCGACACGTTCTTTGTAGTCTGCGGTTGCAGGTAAATCGGCAGACCAGGCAAGAACCGGTTTGGTAGAAAGCAGCGTTTTCCTTGAGTTGGCATCGAGTTGTTCAGGACTCCAGCGTGCTGACTTGATGTAGTCATCAAAGCGGTAGGGCACAAGTCGGAAATGAATCTTGGTGATGTTTCGGTAGTAGACGTCGATCGTGGGTCGGGGATTGTTCCAAACTCTTTCTGTCGTAACACGAACTTCTCTTGCTTCGATTCTTTGAATCAGGTTGTAACATCGGCGCCCGCCAACTGATTCAGGGAAGCGATTTTGTCCGGTACTTGCAACCTCATGTGCTTTCTTCGCGTCACCATTGCCTTGGCTGTAGATGGCAGTGGCCAAATCGTTTAACGCACGGGAGGAAATTACGCTGTCGGTGTGTTCATCTGCAAAGCGAACCAGAGCAGCTTTGTAGCGTGAGGTTTTTTCTTCACCAAACGCTTTGTTGTTCCCAAAAAGCAATCGAGCAAGATCGTTATCAAGGAAGGCTGATTGATCAGAATCATCTTCATGGAATACCATCAACTGCTGGTAGAGCTTGATCGCTTTGAGCGTTAGTGACGATTCGTCATCTGTTTTCGGTTGCCATTGGATGAAGTCTGCCGCTGAGCCAAAGATGGGACTCTCGGCGGATAGATCAAAGGCGTCTTGCTGACGATTGCCCGCCTGCGCCCCAGAGGAATAAAAGTCAATCGCGTTGTGTGCGAGGAAATCAAAGAGCGTGGGACGGTAAGCATCGGGAGCATTGCCCTTTTCCAGTAGCTCATCGTAGCTGGCGATTGGGATCGCTTGGAGCTTGTCAGGTTGAGCAAGCGCCTTGGTGAACTGTGCATCGATTTCGGACAGGATTTGGGTCAGGTCCCAAGTGGTGATATCCTCACCCGGCGGAGCATTCATCTGCGTGCGGTTCATGAAACGCCACTGATTCTGCTGGAAGTAGTTCCAGAACCAGTTTGCCAGGATTGCATTCATTGCCGGTTGCATTTCAGCCGGGGCTTTCGCAATCGCTTCACGCATCCGAGTGATCTTTTCTTCGGCTTTTCCCCCCTGAATATCGCCCTCCAGCGAGATTTTCGTGGCGATGGCTTTGATCGCCTCGTCGTAGTTTTTGTCCTTGGTGGCTTTTTCAATGATGGGGCCGAGCTTTTCGATGGCCGTTTTAGGCAAACCCTTATTCATTGCGTCCTGAACCTGTTTCCAGTCTGCCTCGTTGGGCGAGGCTGCGAGTAGAATGGAAACGCCAATGAGAAGGGCAACAGAGGTGATTACTTTTCTGGAGCGAGTCACGTTCAAAACCTTTAAAGAAAAGCTGGAAAGTTCGGGGCAACCGCATATTTTAGGGAGTTCTAATCTACGTATTGTGTTACCAAGAAGAGCAAATTGTATGACCGGACTGGTGTATTAAGAACTGCAAAAGACGGGCTTTGGGAGGGTGTGGAGTGCTTCCAGCAGGTGATTCATCCATACCAACCCCTTTACGACGACTGCACGCGGGGATTTGTTAGTAAAAAAGTCCCCGGCTTGCACATTTTGGCTTCGATTCAGATAATTTAAGAACCTAAGACGGTCTCTGGAGATCAATCCGAGGCTGTTAAGTCCTATTCAAGCCGGAGTGGCGGAATTGGCAGACGCGCCGGATTCAAAATCCGGTGAGAGCAATCTCATGTGGGTTCGAGTCCCACCTCCGGTACTAAGCAATCACGCTGTTTTTGGATCAGTCCAGAAACAGCGTTTTTTTGTGCCTTCGTTGGAACGTTAAGTGATGGCAATCACGAAATCTTGTTGTTTCGCGACTTTGACGACAATAAACTCGTTGCCAGTTCGCAAACCTCCCATTTAAGTACATGTCAGTTTGTTGTGGAATGAAGTCATGAAAGAACAGAATGATGGCCAGTGTCACAGTTGCTCAAAACCAGAAGACACCCTTCAACGCAAAAAGAA
>JAPOKD010000319.1 GCA_029977825.1 Planctomycetota bacterium
GGATCTGTTTTGACAATGCGTTTTGCACCAATGCGATCTGCACTCCCTCGCGAGCTTGCATCATCACTGGTCAGTACAATCACATCAATGGTGTCTTTGATCTTGGTGGAAGAATTGATCGAGACAAGCAGACTTTGCCCAAGTTGATGCGATCTGCTGGGTACCAGACCGCGATGATCGGCAAGTGGCATCTCAAAGTTGAGCCCAACTTCGACTACTACAAGGTATTGCCCGGTCAGGGAAAATACTTCAACACGGAATTCCGCGTCCAAGGCGAAAAGAATTGGCCCAAGAATGTGATCAAATATCCCGGCTCGCATTCTTCAGATGTAATCACCGATGCAACCCTCGACTGGTTCAAAAACCATCGTGATGCCGACAAGCCATTTTTTGTCTGCCACCAATTCAAGGCCCCGCACGACTTTTTTGAAAGTCACCCCCGATATGACAGTTACCTGGCAAATGTGGAGATCCCGGAACCCGAGTCTTTGTGGACCAAACCTGATACCTGGGGATCACTTGCGACGCGAGGCTATAAGGATGAACTCGTGCCCCACATTGGCACTTCGATCGGCCGACGAAATCCACGAAGGTCATATGCCGCTGACCTTCCCGTTAAATTCCCAGCGGAATTCAAGTGGGACTACCGTGATCCCAATCTATCTGACGAACAGGTCAAACGACTCTCATATCAGGCTTACCTCAAGAAGTACCTACGATGCGTCAAAGGCGTTGACGACAATCTGAAGCGTCTGATGGACTACCTGAAAGCAGAAAACCTGTTTGACAATACGCTCATCATTTATACTGGAGACCAGGGTTTTTGGCTTGGAGAAAAAGATTATCAGGACAAACGCTGGGCCTATGACGAGTCAGCACGTATGCCATTTATTGTTCGGTACCCCAAAGCAATTCCTCCGGGGGTTCGAAGTGACGCTATCATCGAAAATATCGACTATCCAGCCTTAATGCTCGATTACGCTGGGATTTCAATACCCGCCGAGATGCAGGGGCGTTCTTTCCGGCAAATCTGCGAAACCGGTAAGGAACCCGATGATTGGAAGCAGGCCACGTACTACCGGTATTGGATGCACATGGCACACCATGACAACCCGGGCGAAATGGCAATGCGCACCAAGACCCACAAGCTGATCTATTTCTACGGCTGCAATTATCAAGGGGAGTCTCTGACACCCCCAGCCTGGGAACTATATGACCTCGCGGCAGATCCCAACGAGCTCAACAATGTCTATGACGACCCTGACTACAAAACTGTACGGGATCATTTGAAGGCACAGTTTGCACAATTGCGACTGGAGGTTGGAGATGACGGATCACACTACCCTGAATGCGAAAAAATTGTCCAGGAATTCTGGGACTACGATCAAGCAGATCGCGAGAAAGCAATCAAAATCTCAAGGGACTTCCTGAACAAGCGCGAATCCGAACTTGCAGCCATCAGAAAAAAACAGAAGTAGTCCTGCCAACAAAACTTTCCATCCGCACGTTACACAGTGCAAAGTCAACACTTTCGATCGAGATACGTACATCACCTGAACATGTGACGGTGGTGCAGGTCGAGCATGGTACACGACCTGGAGCCTGAACCAACCGACACTCTTACTCGATCAAAGTAGTTCATTCATGGGTGTCATGGATGAGAGTTCCTTCCAGAAGGTGATTCCCTGTCGGACAAGCATCCCATGCACTACGATTTGCCAGGACCACGTGTTCGCCACAAGACCATTTTCAACGAGCCTGACGAATGAAACACATTCGGAACTTCTGCATCATCGCACACATTGACCACGGGAAGTCAACTTTGGCTGACCGACTGATACAGGCTTGTGGTGGCGTGACGCAGCGTGAATTCCAGGACCAGATGTTGGACTCCATGGATATCGAGCGAGAACGCGGCATCACGATCAAAAGCAATACTGTTTCGCTCTCTTACACTGCTAGAGATGGACAAGAGTATCTGTTGAATCTCATCGATACACCTGGCCATGTGGATTTTTCTCATGAGGTACGACGATCTCTGATGGCCTGCGAGGGGGCCTTGATGGTCGTCGACGCATCCCAAGGTGTTGAAGCGCAGACAGTTGCGAACCTGTATCTCGCTCTCGAATATGATCTCGAGATGCTCGCAATCATCAACAAGATTGACTTGCCTGCTGCTGACGTTGACCGGGTGCGCGAAGAAATCGATTCTGACCTCGGCCTTGATCCATTCGAAGCGATTCCCGTATCTGCAAAAACCGGGGAAGGTATACAGGATGTGCTTGAGGGTATCGTCACCCAGTTACCCTGCCCAACAGGAGATCCTGACGCTCCTCTCAAAGCGTTGGTATTTGATGCCCATTTTGACAAATACCGCGGGGTGATTCTTCAATGCCGAGTTGTGCAGGGGACACTGAAGCCACGGGAGTCGATCCATTTCATGCACTCCGGGCGTGATTACAAGGTAGATGAGTTAGGCTACAACCAATTCAAGTTGAATCCAAAAGACCAATTGAGTGCTGGAGAAGTGGGCTACATCGTGGCTGGCGTCAAGAGCGTCCAGGATATTGAAATAGGTGACACGATAACGGCGTTGGATCGTCAAGCCGACGAGCCAATACCCGGCTATCAGGAGGCTCGTCAGGTCGTCTTTTCATCCGTCTATCCAATGAGCACAGATGAATACCAGGACCTGACCAAAGCACTCGACAAACTGGCCATCAATGATGCTGCACTGACATACGAAAAAGACAGTTCCGCGGCACTAGGCTTTGGCTTTCGATGTGGGTTCCTCGGTTTATTGCACCTCGATGTCATTCAAGAAAGGCTGCAGCGGGAGTTTGACATTGGCTTGGTCATTTCAGCTCCCTCGGTCAAGTACAAACTGAACCTGAAAGACGGTACCACGATTGAGGTCGATAATCCCAGCTATTGGCCTGATCCCACCAACATTGACTCTGCATCGGAACCGTACATCAAGGCATCGATTCTTACACCTGAAGAGTATGTCGGTCCGGTAATGGAATTGTGCCGTGAGCATCGATCCGAAACTCAAACGATGAACTACCTGTCAGCTGGCCGAGTTGAGGTCAACAGTGAGATGCCACTGGGCGAAGTCCTTTTCGACTTTTATGGCAAACTAAAAATGATCACCCGTGGCTACGGATCATTTGATTATGTGCCAATCGAATACCGGGCAACCGACGTCGTCAAAGTAGATATTCTCGTCAACAAGGAACCGATTGACGCACTGGCCTACCTCGTTCACAGGGAAAAAGCACGAGCGCGTGCGTTGCACTACTGCGAACAATTAGCGGAAGCGATTCCCAGACACCAATTCAAAATTCCAATCCAGGGAGCCATCGGTGGGACGATCATCGCTCGCGCAACAATCCAGCCATATCGCAAGGATGTCACTGCAAAACTGTATGGTGGTGATGTAACCCGAAAGAAGAAACTGCTGGAGAAACAGAAGAAGGGTAAAGCCAAAATGAAGCAGTTTGGTAGCGTCAACATCCCGCAAAAAGCGTTCGTTTCAGTACTGCGAGCTGACAAGGATTGAAATCCGGGCCAATGCCGGATGAAATACTGACTGTCAGATGCTGACAGCGTGAACAAGGCATCCGGCCATAACTCGGCGGTGAACATTTTGAATCGAAAATGATCATCAGAAAAAACGCATTTACCAGTTTTTCAGACGGACACCACGGCCATGCCCCGAACCGCCATGGGCGCTCACACACTACCCGGCGAGTATTTCACATCGCGGGAAGTCTACGATCAGGAAACCGACCGGATTTTTTCACAATCGTGGATCTGTGTAGGACGAGCTTCTTCCATCCCGAATCCCGGAGATTTTTTTCTTCATGAAATGGATGGTGAGAGTTTTATCATCATTCGTGCTGAATCGGGTCAGATCAATTGCCTTTACAATGTCTGCCGACATCGTGGCACAAGACTGCAAAGTGAGCCGTGTGGGCAAATCAAAAGTCGACTGCACTGTCCCTACCACGCTTGGGCCTATGACACCGATGGGAATCTGAAGTCGGCCCCCAACATGAAGGGGACCGGGGGTTTTTGTGAACAGGACCATTCGCTGCATAGCGCTGCTTGTGTTGTCTGGCAGGGTTTTGTCCTGATCAATCAGCAGAAACTGGACTCTTCATTCGAGACAGAATTTGGTGAAGTTCTGAATCGATTTGATGCCTGGGAACTGGATCGACTGGTAAGCGCCCATGAAATCACTTACGAAGTCCAGGCAAATTGGAAAGTGATCTTCCAGAACTACAGCGAGTGCTATCACTGTTCACTCGTCCATCCACAACTACGACCGATCACATCTGTAGAAACCGCATCAAATGATTTCGAAAACGGACATTTCCTCGGTGGGCCCATGATTCTGGCGGATGATTACCAAACGGTCACAACGAGCGGTGCATGGTGTGGCTCACCCTTGCAAAAACTTTCCACAGAAGATCTGCGTCGAGTCTACTTTTACACCCTGTGCCCTTCTCTCTTCATAAGTCCGCATCCTGATTACGTTTTGACACACCGCATCGAGCGAGTTGATGTCGACTCGACTCGTATCATTTGCAACTGGTTATTCCCCAACGAAGTCGTAACACGGGATAGCTTCAATGCCAGTGAAGCTATCGAATTCTGGGATCTTACAAATCGTCAAGATTGGGAAATCTGCGAATTGACTCAAAAGGGAGTCCAATCCCGTGTCTACCGCCCCGGCCCATATTCAGGATTGGAAAGCATGTTAGCGGCGTTTGACCGCCATTACCTTTCTTTGATGGACATCGACTCGAATGCATAAACCCCGAGCTGATTCCTCGTTCACGCTATCTCCAGTGCTTCATCGCCATTCAAACTAACAACGGCAATCTGGCATTTCGTGATCTCGCAAACTCATCAAATGATGCGGTCACGCAGAATTTCCTCTGCTGCATTCTTGCCACAAGCACCCATGACACCTCCACCTGGATGACTAGCAGCACCACACATGTACAAACCGCGAATCGGGGTTCGATGATCTGCCCAACCTGGCACTGGTCTCATCATGTGGAGCTGATTTAAATTCATCGAGCCCTGAAAAATATTACCGCCTGTCAAGCCATAAGTACGCTCAATATCAACAGGGCTCAAGACTTGACGATGCTCAATCGCGTTCTGAATATTCGGTGCGTATTCCGCGACTCGCTCCACACAGCGATCAGCAAATCCTTCCTTGATATCATCCCACTCCAACCCGTCTTTAAGTTGATAGGGAGCATATTGCACAAACATGCTCATGATGTGCTTGCCCTCCGGAGCGATTGTCCGATCAACGCTTGTGGGAATCGTGATTTCGACAATCGGGTTCCTGCTCGGTTCACCGTATTTGGCATCGTCATAAGCTCTTTCAACCTCTTCCAGTGTTTCGCCGATATGAATTGTACCGTTGTGTTGGGGTGCAATTCCGGTTGACGGAAGACACCTGAAGTTGGGTAATTCAGAAAGTGCCAAATTGATTTTTGCTGTGGCGGAGCTGTAATCAATTCGATCCACAGCCGCGCGGAAAGGAGAGGGCAAATCACCTTTCATTAGAAAGTGATTGAATGTCAGATTGGCATCAACGCTGGAAGCCACGGAAGAAGCCCCTAGTTCACGTCCGTCACTCAGTAACACTCCGCAAGCCTGGTTTTTCTCAACCATGATCTGTTTGACTTCGCAGTCTGTTTCAAGTGTCACCCCCAGTTGGCGGCAAACGTTCGCAATCGACTCGGAAAGGGCTCCCATACCACCCTCGACATAGCCCCAGACCCCACGGGCTCCTCCTGCTGTACCCATCACATGATGCAACAACACATAAGCCGTTCCCGGCTGTGAGATCGAGGCAAATGCACCGATCACAGCATCCGTAGCCAGCGTTGTTTTTAGCACCTCGGTTTCGAACCATCGTTCCAGGACAGGCCTCGCTGCCGCCGTTAATAGTTCAATTCCCTCAGGAATGGTCTCCTCCATGGAAGCCAATGCCCTCCTAAGCTCCCATCCCTTCCTGAGATCGCGGATCTTCTTACTGATCCCAACTCTTCGCCAACTCGCTGGCAGTGGCAACAGATCCGGAGCGGCTTGATTCAGCACAGGCTCAAGATGCATCGCGACATCTTCAAGAACTTTTTCATAACGGGTGAATGATTCCGCATCGGCCTTACTGAAACCTGCAATCTGTTCATAATTCTGTTGTTTGTCAGCGCCCAACATCAAATGCCGGCCATCCCGCATGGGAGTAAACGAAGATGGGACTCGTGGCAGAATGGTCAGACCATTCTGTTTGAGTTGCAGGTCCGAAATGATTTCAGGCAGGAGCAAACTGACAACGTAAGAAGCTGTGGAAACCTTGTACCCCGGCCATAACTCCTCTGTCACACTGCATCCGCCCAGCATGGGACGACGCTCCAGAACACAGACACTCTTTCCACGTTTCGCAAGGTAGGCTGCAGCAATCAGGCCATTGTGGCCCCCACCAATAATGATGCAATCGTACTTCTTCGGATTACTCGAAATCGCCATTATCTCTGCCTAGCTCAGGAAATGTTAACTGGATCTCCACTGCCTCAACGATTGA
>JAPOKD010000731.1 GCA_029977825.1 Planctomycetota bacterium
CCCAACCAACGTTGGTGACGATCTCCCGGGTCAACGACACATCACGTTGCTCGGCGGGAAGTTCAGATCGAGCACCATCGCTGACGAGAAACAACTGCCTTGGCTGGGCTTTCCGTACTTCTTCGAACACACGAGCTGTCACATCAGGTCGATTGAAAATAAACATCGCCACAGGTGCCGTGAGCGAAGATCTGCTAACAATGCGTCCCATGAAGCAATTCTCGGTAACAAGCGGCAAGTTAATGGTCGTTGATCTGGTTGCCGACGAGTCGTCGGCAATTTTTCAGTGTCACATGGAAAATACCGCAAGAGGATGCGCGACAAACATCTATGCTAAAGCCGTGTTTACTCAGTAAACTAGATAAAGCTGTGCCCCACAGTCCAGATCAAATCGTGTGAAATCTCTCAAAGCCATACTCGAATCAACAAGAACCGTGCTCTCGATTCGAAACACAAGATCACTCAACTTCCGCTAAGTCGAAGAGTGGAGAAATCAGCATTTGAGTAATCATCAACCTACGCAAATCGTGATCGGCAATATTTTCCAGAGTCTTAGCAGCCATTGCTAGCATCTCAACTACCTTGACATCATCGATTCCCCCTCCGGCAAACCTCGAAGCCGGATCAAGCACAACTGTTTCTGGACATCAGCGAGCATCCCTCTCGCAACCCTGCAACTTATCACGATCTACACCAACCGATCGAATTTCAAATCATCCAGTTTCTCAGTCACATCTATCCCCCCCACCGACGTCAACGACTTTGCAAATGCTAGACTGCATGTCGAAATGAAACACACCTGGTTGGTTGATCGATCATGTGATCGACAACCTGCTTTTCCTGAACTGACCTAATCCACACACATCTTTTCAATCAAAACATGTCCTCAGAGAACATCATTCTGAAAGCAGAGTTCAATCCTAAAGTCTGCTACTACTGGCTTCTTAGCGGTGCTCTGGTCTTTGTCATCACGATTGTAGGCATACCACTGTTACTACTTTGGTTCCCACTCGGATTTGCACTCACGAAACGGTATCTGGATCGCATGGAGTGTGTTTTGACGGACAAGGCGCTCAAAGTGCGAAAAGGAATTTTTGTCCGTATTGAAAAGACGATTCCTCTCGAGAAAATCACGGATATGGGGATGGTTCAGGGACCAATCATGCGATCATTGGAACTGCACACCTTGACCGTCGAGACGGCTGGGCAATCAGGAGTCGGATCACTCGTTTCACTGACGGGAATTATCAAAGCGCCGGAGTTTCGAGAAGCCGTGCTGAACCAGCGGGAACAGCAGGGTTCGAACCAGTCACAGGCAACTCGATTGCAATCTGTGGGCGAACCTGAATCCTCTTCCGACGGAACGTCCCTGCTGGTGGAAATAAGAGATTCCCTTTCCCGCATCGAATCAATTCTTGAAAAAACGCAAAATCCATAGAACGCGTCAAAATCTGTACGGTCACTTTAAATTGAGAACAGTTCCATCTACTTGGAGGCACAAGTGCCTGAAGACAAGGTCAAGATATTTCACTTAGAAATGCTTGACCGGGATGCGTTCGTACCCAAGCCAACCTCCGCCGATTTCAACACGGTTCTGGTGGATCCGGCAGAACCTTCGCTGAATCAACAACTCTATCGGGATGTTGGCTCCCTTTGGCAGTGGACAGACCGCTTGATCTGGGATGCTGCTCAGTGGAACCAATATGTCTCAAGAAACAGCTTGAATACATGGATTGGATACTGGAAAGGCGAACGTGCCGGTTACTTCGAGTTGGAATCGCAGGACAACGGAAATGTTGAGATCATGTACTTTGGACTCCTTCCACAGTTCATCGGCATGGGCCTGGGTGGTATTCTTCTTACGGCTGCTATTGAATCGGCATGGCAAAGCCCACACACGAAACGAGTCTGGTTACACACCTGCAGTAACGATCACAAACACGCACTGGCAAATTACCTCAAACGTGGATTTCTGTTGTTCAAAACCGAGTTTGAGAACGCCGACTAAATCATGGACAATGATCGCAGCAAAGGACTAACGTCGCGCCATGCCCCTAAGCACTGATGTCAATTTGCCCCGGAACTACGACGCCGTATTTCCTGATCGCTGTGTCCGATGCGATCGAATCACCGATGGCAACAAGATGCAGGTACGCACACATTCCATTGCCTGGCTAACTTCCCTGTTGTTGATGTTTGGAAAACCATTCACCGTTCGGGTTCCGGTTTGTCGGGTTTGTGCTTCTCGCATCCGCAACCGCGAGCTCTTCTCATTTTTGAGCTGCATCACTGTTGCAGGATTGACGATGTTCTTCCTATGGCCGCATGTTACCGACTTTATCCCGGAAGCAATCCGCAAGTGGGTTGCCGTTGGCCTCATCCTGATTTGTTTGCTGCCTCTTCTCCTCTTTTCGATTTTTAACCCACCGGCATTTGACCTTACCGCTTATTCTGAAAGCGTTGATTATGAATTCCGTTGCGCTGATTATGCCAAGTCATTCGCCGAACTCAACGAAGATGCTGAATGGGTAAAAATGGAATGACAAACGGCTGCAACAAATCGAAACTAAATCTGAAATCAGGCACTCTCCGATCAACAGCCTGTCATCGTTGCTTGAGTTTTCATGATCGAATCCGACTGATGCATGGCGTCTTTCTGATGATGGTGACCATTCCCCAGCTCGGAGTCTGCAATAACGTTTTCAGATTCGACAAGCAGATTGACGCGGTGGTGACTGCAGAAATGGAAAAACAGCAGATTGTCGGTGCTGCCATAGGAATCATTCAGGATACAAAGATTGTCTACACGCGGGGTTACGGGTGGGCGAACATAAAAACGAACACACCTGTCACCAACGAAACTGTTTTCAATTGGGCATCCAATTCAAAGCCACTGATTTCAATCGCCGCTTTGCAGTTGGTTGAAAGTGGCCATTTGATGCTGGATGAGCCCATCGCGTCGTACTGCCCACAGCTACCGCCCCAGCTTCGCCGAATCACATCTCGACAGTTGCTGTGTCACCAAAGTGGTATTCCACACTATTCCAATGGAACAGTCATTCCGTCAAAAGAACGATCTGGTTCAGATGGCCGCTATAACACGCTGGACGACATCAATCCGCGCAACAGTATTGGTCGATTCATCAGGTCACCCTTGCTGTTTAAATCGGGGTACAAGACTTCCTATTCATCCTATGCTTATGTTCTGCTGACTGCGGTCGTTCAGGCAGCCGGTAAAGACGCGATCGAGAAGCAGCTTCAAAACAGAATCATCGATCCACTCAAGCTGGAGTCTTTTCAACTTGATCTTCCTGTAAAAGGCCAAGCCCACTGGACATTGGCCTATAAAACACGGAATGGGAAAACCATAGAGGTGCCGGACTATGCACACTTTTGGAAACACGGCGCGGGTGGCTACAAGTCAAATGTCAGGGATTTTGCAAAGTTTGCGATAGCGTTGAGTGGATCAAAACTTATCCATCCAGAACTGACAGACAAAATGTGGACACGTCAGAAAACCGGTGACGGAAACGAATCTGTCTATGGTCTCGG
>JAPOKD010000816.1 GCA_029977825.1 Planctomycetota bacterium
GCGAGTTCAATATCGTTGATCGCGTATGCTTTGTTCGGGGATGACTGGGTGGGGACTGCCTCCAGTTTTAGGAGAAAATGCGGGCTGGCCAGGATTGCTGCGATGGCAGATTGGATGCCGGATTCGTACCCATGTGCCGCGTGCTCAGTTTCGAAAAAACCTAACAAACGCGTCATGTCGCTTGGGGTTAATGGACGTCGGTATGCCCGGCGTGCCAAGGGCCTCAGCACCTGAGTTGCTGCCGCTTTCGCCGTCAGCTCAGCTTCGGGGCGAGCAACGAAAATCCGTTTGCGGCTCGGGGTCTCTGTTTCAGGTCCGGGACTCTGGGATGGCGTGTCGTCGGCATAGGGCCCAGTGATGGACAGTTCGTAAATTGCTGGACTTAGTCGCGGGTGCCGGTGCAAGTTGTAATGGACGTTGAGAGGTTGGCGAATGGTTTCTTCAAGTGAGCCAGACTTGCGGCGGAAGGTAACGCCGACTTTGTGAGGACCCGCAGGTACACGTATTCGCGTGGTGAGTTTGCGGTCATCAAAGTCGGCAAGGGTGCCGCTGGCTGGACGTTCTACGACAATGGTGGCTCGGACGTCTTTGTCAATAAGAACGATTAACTCATGCGTTCCTTTCAGTCCCTCAACTTCATCGTTTCGGTCACGCGTCAACCTTATCTCGACTCGGTAGGTGCCTGCCTGCTGAAAGTGGTGCAAGAAGGCTTGACCCCCACGCGTTCCCAGTGGCAAGCCAAGGACGTGCTGTTCTTGAGTCACATCTGGTCGGATCCGGTAGGTGTGACCGTCTGGAGAAGAAGCAGGCGAGCCTACAGCTAACTGGGAGATGCGGCGAGCTGCATTCAAGTAACGAGTTATTAAAGTGGGTGACAGGTGTCGCAGTCGCGTGTGATCAAATCCGTCACTTGATTCGTCAGCGGGTAAATATTCAGTGGCATCAATCTCGAGGTCAAGAAGATCCCGGATAGAGTTTTGGTACTCGGTTCGACTAAGTCGCCGGAACGCGGGGGAAAGTCCTGGGTCTGGAGCAGCGCTGGCTGCAGTATCAAGAACGGTGGTAAGGTGCTGCAACGCGGACTTGTATTCGGTTTGCGTTGGTCTGTCGGCAGATTGCGGGGGCATTTGTTGCGCACTGATCTTTCGGACGACACGCTCCCATGTGTCACGATGTTGAACGATGGGTTGCGAGATTATGCTCTCAAGGTCGAGGCCGCCTTCCGCTGAATCGCTACTGTGGCACGCAACGCAATAGATTTTGCTAAGCGTTTGGTGTGGTAATTCCTCTGCGTATGACACCAATGTCAACCAGCCGCTCGCAAGCAAAAGCAAAGACATCCTACGCGGGAAATGCTGATAACAAGCTGGCGACATGATTTGGTGTCTTGCGGTGTGATTACGAGCAGAAGCGATGAATCCCATCGCCGCGTTGGAGGAATGCTTGCAGGCAAGTGCTTTTATACTGGCTTGGCCCTGTGTTTTGGTTCTGTACTTTGGTTCTGTACTTTGGTTCTGTACTTTGGTTCTGTACTTTGGCCTCTGTACCTACTTTGGCTTCTGGAATGCCTGTGAACTAACCTAGTGTAACATCAGTGAAAGCCGCTTGCTCAAACCACAGTAAACCGACCGTACAAGTTTTTGATGCCAGTGTGGTTGATCTGGCTCGTTGATAGATGGCAGCTCGGGAACGCTCAAGTGCGAGAATCAGATTGGAAACTTGTCCACTGGCGTTTGGTCCCAGCCCGAGCCAGTAGCTACTGGTTTTGGTTTCGGTGACTGATGCGGACGGCAGCTAAGGTCAAACAATGCGGCGGTACGAGTTGATGTTTTGTGTCCGAGAGTTTCGGCTTTGTAGGATCAGAGCCAAGGAGAGTATGAGGCTCGGGGCGGTAAGGGCATGAGAAGCGCAAACCAGTAAATGCTAGCTAGGTGTTAGCGTGTTTCCTCGGGAAAGATTCTACTGTCCAGTTGGGCAGATTAATTTGCGTAAAACGCCTCGTTTGACACTGTCTGGCGTGTGAGTCCTCTCAAAGATAAAAGAGTGCCATTTTTGTCGTCGCAGGGACCGTAAATAGAGGGAAAACGGCCGCATTTGGTCGAAAATACGAGTACGCGTGGAGATCGAAAAGTCGCGTTGGGGTGCAATGACCGGTCTGACACGGAACGTTAGGGAAAACAGGTGCCGGCTGTCAGGCAGGCTTTCCTGATGGGTTAATCAGGTGTTCTGCTGGCAGCGATTTTGTGGCCAGAAAAAATTATTTTCCGGTAATGCTCACGCCTCAGGTAGTAACTGATCATCAGGGTACAGGATTCAACGTTAGCCGAACGGAGTTGGTGGACGCAGATGCCCGCAAAGGCAAAAAAGAAGTTGGCGATTTGCAGCATCATCCTGTTCTTGGTCGGGGAGTTCGTTGTGGGCTGCGCAAAGAGTCGCCAGCAGTATCAGCGGTCTGCAGACAAGGAGGTCTATTCAGCGATTGCTGAGCGGAATGGAGATCCGCGTTGGCATACGGCAAGCTATGGAATACGCATGAATCCAGAGAGTCGTTTTTTCGATCCATACAACCAGAACTGCCCGCCAAGTCCGCAAGACGACCCTACATCTCATCGGTACATGCACTGGGTAGACGGTATGAAGGGGTGGGAGCATTGGGGTGAATATGGCGTCCGCTCCAGTCTCGCAAATCCAGGTTGGCAGTCAAGTTTAAGCAAATACGGGACATTGAACGAGCAAGGAGAGTACGTTCTCGATTTGGACTCAGCGGTCCAGTTGGCGTATTTGCACTCATCGCAGAATCAAACTCAATTGGAAACGCTTTATCTTTCAGCGCTCGATGTGACGCGTGAAAGGTTTCGGTTGGACACGCAGTTTTTTGGTGGGCTGGGAATGTTTTACCGACATAACGGGAACATCGTTCCGGCTGCGATTCAGTACGACGGCATCTCGGGTAATTACATCATCACAGAACCGTTTGAGGGTATTGAAGGCAATCGGTTGACGATTGGGACGGGCAACTCGCCAATTGAGATTAGGAGGAAGTACGCGACGGCAGGTGAGTTGTTGGTCGGTTTTGCGAACTCCTTTGTCGTTGAATTCACAGGTGACGATGTTGGTTTGGCCAACTCGATTGCGAACTTCACTTTCATTCAGCCTTTGTTGAGGGGCGCCGGCCGCGATGTAGCGCTGGA